>CAYFLE010000064.1:5429-8385 GCA_964343645.1 uncultured Chitinophaga sp.
TTGGGATCCTGATTTTGAAGAATTTGATTTACCTAAATCAAAAGGGAAAAAAGGTCCTGCCAAAAAAGGGGAGGAGGAAGATGATTTTAAAATTGAGGAGGATGAGTTTGGCGACGACGATTTATTCAACGAGAAGGGCTTTGACGAGGAAGAGGATTTCTAAACTTGGACAACATTTCCCCGTTCTTTTATTTACCATGTAGGATCAGCTGAAGACTTTCCTCTAGTATCATTTTTTTTTTTTCCTGTAACACTTGCATACAAGCTGGTGAAAGCCGAAGTAAATATTCTCCTTTCAGTGAAATGGTTTGATCAAAGGAGGGGTTGAGTCTTTTAAACTCCAGTGGGTCGGTTTCCGTATATTTTAAGATCGCTTCTCTTTTGTAACGTCCTCGTAGCAGGAGAGTAGTTGTTTGGGCTAACTCCTCGGCCGTGAGCGGACCTTGTAATTTTTCTTCTTGTGTTTTTCTTTCTTGCTGCGTGAGTGTGGTGACGCTACCGTTTCCTTCAAACACATAATGGGTTGCAATGAATTTTTTTACGTGGTTCATGGATTCCGCTGGTAAGTAATATTGTAGTTTCCAAAAATCTCGGCTATGACTCAAGCGGATGGCGCGCTCAACAGAACCTTCTCCTCCATTGTAAGCGGCAATCACCAATAACCAATCCTGAAACTGCGCAAACAAGACTTTGAGGTACCGAGTGGCAGCACGGGTGCTTTTTATATAGTCCATTCGTTCATCTAACGCTGGGGTAATTTTTAGACCGTAGCGGCGACCTGTAGCGGGCATAAACTGCCAGGGGCCTACAGCACCCGCCCAAGATTGCGCAGTGGATTGTAGCCCTGATTCGATCACAGCCAGATATTTTAGTTGACCAGGAAGACCTGATTCCGCCAACACCTGGTCCATCATATTGAAATAGGGGAGACCCCAGTCCTTCATTTTACGAAGTCCATTCCCGTAGCGATTCATGTAGGACTCCACAAAAGAAATGGCTTGCGGATTGAGCTTGACTCCCGTTGGATTTTTCCAACTGGTGGTATCAAATAAGGTTTGAAACCCACGCGGGCCAGATTGCCCTAGGCTAACAAGCGTATTAAATTGAAATAAAACAAGAAGTGTGAGCACACGCAAACTGTGCTTGAACAAGCATGCGTGACCTCGAATAAAAAAGAAATTAGTCTTTGGCAGCGCGTGTAACATCATTGGCGCTCTCTTCAATTTCTTTTTTTACATTATTCTTGGCGTCGTTGAATTCGCGAACTCCTTTTCCTAATCCTTTCATCAATTCAGGAATTTTACGGCCTCCGAATAATAATAAAACAATAACTAGGATGACAATGATTTCATTGGTTCCCAACATGCCGAGTAAAATAGGATTTGTCATAATCAAGCGTTGTATTGTAAAGATAGGAAGGCAGCGAGTTAATGGAATAAAAAAATCCCGGCTTGTTTGGAAGACGGGATTTTTTTAACAGGTCGCTGTTGATTAAGCTTCTGCTGTTTCGTTAACAGCCATTCTTTTTTCACGGATACGTGCACTCTTACCGCTACGCTTGCGCTGGTAGAATAGTTTAGCACGACGTACCTGACCGGTTTTATTTAATTCAATAGAGTCAATGTTAGGAGAAAAGATAGGGAATACTCTTTCTACGCCTACTCCATCCGAAATTTTACGAACGGTAAAGCTGGCAGTGTGTCCAGTTCCCTGTTTTTTGATCACATCGCCCTTGAAGGACTGGATACGCTCCTTGTTTCCTTCAATGATCTTGTAATTGACGGTAATGTTATCGCCGGGTTTGAAAGCCGGGAACTCTTTTTTAGCCGTCAGCTGCTCGTGTACAAAGGCAATGGCGTTCATACTTAAAAGTTTTAAGGACGGCAAAGGTAGTGAAAATCACCCTAACGGGCAACATTTACCGCTCTTTTTTCACGAATGACAGTCACCTTAATTTGGCCCGGGAATGTCATTTCTGTTTGGATTTTTTGGGCTATTTCAAAGGAAAGACGGTCGGATTCTTGGTCACTGACCTTTTCGGCCTCTACAATGACACGCAATTCGCGACCAGCCTGGATGGCGTAGGCTTTTTCCACTCCATTGTACGACATGGCCAGATTTTCGAGGTCTTTGATCCGCTGCAAGTACTGCTGCATGATCTCTCTTCTGGCACCAGGGCGAGCGCCTGAAATAGCGTCACATGCCTGGATAATCGGGGAAATCACATACTGCATTTCCATTTCATCGTGGTGGGCACCAATGGCGTTAACAACTGCTGGATTCTCGCCATATTTCTCTGCCAATTTTGCTCCTAAAAGCGCGTGGCTTAATTCACTTTCTTCATCAGGAACTTTTCCAATGTCATGCAAAAGACCGGCACGTTTTGCCAGTTTGGGGTTAAGTCCTAGTTCAGCAGCCATGGTTGCACATAAATTGGCTGTTTCACGGCTATGCATCAGTAGGTTTTGGCCATAGGAAGAGCGGAAACGCATTCTTCCCACCATTCGGATTAATTCTTTATGCAAGCCATGGATGCCCAATTCAATTACCGTGCGCTCGCCAATTTCCATCACCTGCTCTTCAATCTGTTTTCTGGTTTTTTCCACCACTTCCTCAATACGGGCGGGGTGGATACGTCCATCACTGACCAAGCGTTGTAAGCTGAGTCGGGCAATTTCACGACGTAGGGGGTCAAAGCTGGATAAAAGGATAGCTTCCGGGGTGTCATCCACAATCAAATCCACACCGGTGGCCGCTTCAATGGCCCGGATATTTCGGCCTTCACGACCAATAATCTGACCTTTTATCTCGTCACTTTCCAGGTTAAATACGGTGATTGAATTTTCAATCGCTTGCTCAGCTGCTGTCCGCTGGATCGTTTGAATAATGATTTTACGGGCCTCTTTTTGCGCCTTTTGTTTGGCCTCCTCAATGATTTCTTGTTGCAGTCCCAAGG
>CAYFLE010000065.1:0-7911 GCA_964343645.1 uncultured Chitinophaga sp.
ATGTTTCGTGTCCCTTTCCAGCCACTAACACAATGTCTCCAGGCTTTGATAATGCGATGGCGGTTTTAATCGCTTCACTTCTATCCAATATGGGGATATACTTTTTTTGATCGGCAGTGGCAACCCCTTGCTCCATATCCTTGATAATGGAAGCGGGATCTTCACTACGTGGATTGTCGCTAGTAAAAATGACTCGATCACTGTGCGTACATACCGCTGCTGCCATCAAGGGTCGCTTGGTGCGATCACGATCGCCTCCACATCCAGTTACAGTGATAACCTGCTGGTCAGGCATTTTAAACTGCTTGATAGTTGTCAGTACATTCAATAAAGCATCTGGTGTATGCGCATAATCTACAATAACCATCAGTTTTTCAACTGGCGAAACCAAACATTCAAAACGCCCGGGAGCACCCGTCAATTCACTGAGTGTGGTTAAGGCATCGATTTTACTCATTCCTAATTCGACCGCTGCACCATACACTGCTAAAATGTTATACGCATTGAACGAACCAATTAACCGAAAATGCACTGGCTGATCATTTATAGCTAACTGTAAACCCTCCAGTGTGTTTTCCAAAATCTTGGCTTTGAAATCAGCTACTGTTTTAAGCGCGTAGTACTTTTTACGAGCTGCGGTGTTTTGCAACATCACTTTTCCTCTTTTGTCATCTGCATTGCTGATAGCAAATGCCTCAGGCGCTAAATGATCAAAAAAGGATTTTTTTACTTGGATATACGCATCAAATGTTTGATGGTAATCCAAATGATCATGGGTGATATTGCTGAAAATTCCCCCTGCAAAATTGATACCCGCAATCCGGTGTTGATGGATAGCATGAGAACTCACTTCCATAAACACATGCGTACAACCAGCTACTTTCATTTTTGACAATAACTGTTGTAGGCTAATGGGATCAGGCGTAGTGTGCGTGGAGGGTAACACAATTTCACCCACTCGATTTTCAACTGTACTGATTAATCCACATGTATATCCCCGTCTTGTAAAGAGCTGGTATAGCAAGGTTGCTATCGTTGTTTTGCCATTGGTACCAGTCACACCGGTGACTTTTAAAGAATCACTTGGATGTTGATAAAAACCAGCAGCTAAACAACCCACAACAGCAGTGAGGTTTTCGATTTGAATCCAAACTACTGTTGTCGACTTGAGCGGTGGTTGCATAGAAACAATTGCAACTGCTCCCGCTGAAATCGCCTTTTCAATGAACTCGTTTCCATCTACTCTAGTCCCTTTCACTGCAATGAAGAGTGTGCCTTTTGTTACTTGACGCGAGTCGGTGGTGATGGACAGGATGTCTATATCGGTAGATCCCTGTACCTTCTGCACTGAAACACTATCAAGCAATTCAAACAACTTCACTTTTCAACTATTTAATTCAACTCAATTCCAACAATAACTGTAAGGGTCTATCTAATGCAGTTCCTGGTGGTATTGACTGTGAAACAATTCTTCCTTTTCCTTTTACTTGCACTCTTACACCCATATTCTCCAAGAGAAAAAGGGCATCCTTCAAGGCCATTCCTCGCACGTTTGGCATTACTTGTTGACGAATAGGTTGTGACTTGATAATGGCATTCCCATTTTCAGCATACGCCCGTCCCCATGCGGCTTGTTGGATAGAATCTGTAAATCCTACAGATAGTGTACGATACACTTTTTGAATATCAGGACCATATCCGGCATAGTAGTAAAGTGAACTATCCCGATGAATCGCAAATTGAGAAGCATCTTTACGATCTACAAATAATGCATACGCTTTTAAAGCAATCTCACGGAATACTGGAGCTGCCACTGTACCGCCAAAATGTGAAGCGGCAAATGGTTTTGTCCGAACCACCACAATACAACTGTATTGAGGGCGCTCAGCGGGGAAATAACCAACAAATGAAGCTTGGTACACGCGATCACCATATTTAATGGGACCATCTGAAACAAGCGCTGTTCCTGTTTTACCTGCTACGGCAAAAGGCATTCCTTCGAAGGCGCGACGTGCCGTACCCTCTTTTACGACTAACTCCATAGCAGATTGTGCAGCTGTAATTACATCGGGCCGACAAATATTATCGTCAATAATGGTAGGTGTAAATTCCTTGTAGATAACGCCACCTTGTTGTACTCGGCTCACCAAGTATGGCTTCATCATCACGCCGTTGTTAGCTACAGCATTATATAAAGTCAATGTGTGAAGTGGGCTTACCTGCAACGCATAACCAAAACTCATCCATAACATATTTCCCAATGAACTTCCTTTTTCATTCAGGGGAGCCATAGAAGGTTTTGGAACATTTGTCAAATCAATAGGTGAGCGTGTGTCTAAATGGAAACGTTGCAAGTATTCTTTAAGTTCAATTGGATTTTTTCCAAATGCTTTGAGTGCAAGCTTACTCATCCCCACATTGGAACTATGCGCAAAACATTCTGCTACTGACAAGAATGGTTTGGGAGAACGTTCTGCATCATATACGAGTTTTGGTCCCACCATGGCTTTACCAGCACTTCCTACTTCTACAGCATCATCAATTTTGCTGGTACCTTTTTCTAAAACAGATAATAAAGTGGCTAGCTTGATCGTAGAGCCTGGCTCTGTAGTACGTAGTGAATAATTATCATCTTCCCAATAATGGCCATCGGGGCGTCGACCCAAGTTGGCAATCGCTTTAATTTTTCCGGTAGCCGTTTCCATCACAATGGCCGTTCCATACAACGCTTCACTTTGCAACATCATGCGCATGAGCGCTGTTTCGGTAATATCCTGTAAGCGCAAATCCAAGGTGGTGTATACATCTTTGCCATGATCCGGTTCTGTTTCGTATCCTGCAATAGGAATAGCTGCACCACCCGATACAAAGCGAACCAACTTTTGTCCTTCTCTACCACTCAAGACAGAATCATAGCTCTTTTCAATTCCAACATTTTGCTTTTTGATTTTTCCATCGCTTGCCAAATGTTCACGAGAAAGCCCAATGGTTCTACTAGCAAGAATGCCAAATGGAACCAATCGTTTGCTGTTTATTTCTACTATAACACCACTTCGATTGGGGCCTAATCGAACAAGTGGCAACCCACGAAATAATTTATAGGTGGCAAAACTTAGTTTCTTTTTTAAGGGATAATAGCGAGACTGCTTTTCCCAGGCACGAACAATCTCAGCCTTATAGGTAGTGGCTGTTTTGTCTTGGAATAAAGCAGACAAGGCGATGCTGAATGAATCAATATTTTCTCTGAACCGTTTTCCTTTCTTTTCTCTTAAACCGTCAGCAGACAGGTCTAAATAGATATCAAACGTGGGAACAGACGTACTTAAAAACTGTCCGTCTTCACTATAAATAGTTCCTCGCTGCGCTTCTAGTGTGACAAAACGTTGATGTAAACTATCACTCAAATTTTTCCAATACGCTCCCTCTATCCGCTGGATATAAAAAGCACGACCTAACACCAACACCCCCAACACTGTCAGGCCAATAAATGAGAGATAAACTCTCCACAATATGTCTTTTTTTACTTCCACTTTTCTATTGAGCAGGTTGTAGAGTTGAACTATCTAATAACACAATGGGGGCCACCACTAACTCTTTCAAACCAAGCGGCTCCACTGCTTTGATCAATTCACTTTGTTTACTTCGAGCAATCAATTCACCTTTCACTGTTTTATATTCATAATTCAACTCCTTCACTTCTCTTTCTGTGCGATTAATAGCTCGAATTGTTTTATCAGCTTGATGCCCGTTGTAGATATAACACACTGCCAAAAAAGCTAAAAACAAAAAATAGGGCACCTGCTGAACAATCGAGTGATAGTTAAGCCAACGCTTCCAGTCTTGCTTATTTTCTATGGGTGTATTTTCTGCGGACATACTGTTTTATCATTTTTGAATCAGCACTTTTCTGCCACGCGTAACTTGGCGCTGCGAGAACGTGCATTCTTGTCTTGCTCCTCTTTGCTTGGGATAATTGGCTTTTTATTCACCAATACCCATTCCTTTTTTAGTGGAGCAGACCAAAAAGGATTTTCGTCTTTTTCTTCTTCAAAGCCTGAACGGAAAAATTGTTTGACCAATCGGTCTTCCAAGGAATGGAAAGTGATAATGGCAACGCGACCTCCGGGATGAATAAGGGCAGGCAATTGCTGTAATAACTCACGTAACACTCCCATCTCATCGTTGACTTCGATGCGAAGTGCTTGAAATACCTGGGCAAAGTATTTGTTCGGATTTCCTTTCACGGCTGCATGAACCGCTTGCTTAAATGCTTCTATAGTGTGTAATGACTGTGTTTGCCTGGCTTGAACAATCGTCCTGGCAAGCGTTTTTGAGTTCGTCACCTCTCCATAGAGCTCAAAGATTTTATGCAGGGCAGATTCGGAATAAGATTCTACTACGTCAGCGGCCGTTTTGGATTCTCGCTGATCCATGCGCATATCCAAGGCTGCATCAAACCGAGTGGAAAAGCCACGTGTTGCTTCATCAAATTGATGGCTACTTACACCCAAGTCGGCTAACAATCCATCTACTGAGGAAATTTTGTGTAGTCGCAAATAACGTTGCAGGTGTCGAAAATTTTGTGGCACAAAAATCAATCGCTCATCAACGGGCAAATTTTTTTGTGCATCCACATCCTGATCAAACGCAATCAATTTTCCATTGGGTCCTAATTGTTCCAACATTGCTCGCGCATGTCCACCGCCTCCAAACGTGCAGTCTACGTAGATTCCATCGGGGCGGATTTGCAACGATTCAATGACTTCGCGGAGCAGGACAGGTATGTGATACGTTGACTGCACCGCTTTACATCAATTCATTGTTCCACCTCCCATGACATCTCTTCCTAGCTCACTGAAAGCATCCGAAGAAAAAGAGTCAAAGATCTTTTTGTACTTATTACTATCCCAGATTTCCATTTTATTACCCGCTGAAGCAATGATGATATCCTTGCCCAACTCTGCATAAGCCTTGAGGTTGGGTGGTAACAAAATGCGTCCAGCGGTGTCCGGCTCCACAAACGTGGCGCCATTGAGAAAAGCTCTTCTGAATTCCCGTTGCTTGGGGTCAAACTCATTCAACCCTTTGATTTTTTCAAACAAAGGCTCCCATTCGCGAAGGGTATAAAGTGCCAAACACTTTTCAAATCCCCGATTGATGACAAAGCGATGCAACTCATCCCCTGCCACCTGCCTTTTAAATCCGGCAGGTAACAAGAAACGCCCTTTAGCGTCCACCGTTGCCTCAAATTCTCCTAGAAAGCCTGTCATTATCAGTGATTTGAAGAGATTTTCTCCCTTATTGACACAAAATAACACTTTTTCCCACCTAGAATCCAAATTTTGGAAGTCTATATTTATCCCCACTATTAAATAGGCTGAAACCCTTGTCAGTAAAGGATTTCAGCTGGTGGGAATATGCTATCCCACTTTTTCATGTTAATACAGTGTGGATAACCGTGGATAAGCTGTGAAAACACCAAAAAACAGTCGCTTTTTTAGACCTTTGTGCAAACAACAGTTGGTTGTATGCAAATAAATCCTCGATTGATTGAGGCGGCTCAGTTTGACTACGAGCTCCCTTCGCACAAAATTGCCTTGCATCCCCTTTCAGAGAGAGATTCCTCTAAACTTTTACTCTATCAAAATGGAATCATTGAAGACACACATTTTTCTTCGATTGCATCGCAACTAAAAAGTAGATCCACCCTAGTATTTAATCAGACCAAAGTGGTTCCTGCGCGGTTGATTATTGAAAAATCAACAGGGGGACAAATTGAACTATTTTGTTTAGCACCCGCGAGTAACGAAATGGATATGAACCGTGCACTAATGACAACCGGCTCGTTACAATTGCTTTGTTTAGTAGGGGGCGCTTCTAAATGGAAGAAAGGAGTGGTGCTAAAACAATCAAAACAAAATATCGAATTACATATTGAGATGCTGTATAAAACAGCAGACGCATTTGTATTGCAGTTTGACTGGACACCTTTGCATCATCCCTTTTCTACAATACTGGAAATCTTTGGACAAATACCACTTCCTCCTTATTTGAAAAGAAAACCTATTCAAACGGATTCTACCCGCTATCAAACGGTCTATGCACAACAGGAGGGTTCTGTAGCTGCCCCAACTGCTGGCTTGCATTTTACTTCCAAGCAGCTACATCAATTGAGAGAAAAAGAGATTCAACTCCATTCAATTACCCTACACGTTGGGGCAGGAACTTTTAAACCTGTGAAAGCTACACAAATGCAGGATCATGAAATGCACCAAGAATGGATTGACGTAGAACTTTCATTCCTTGAACAATGGCTACAACAAGTAAAACAGCCGCTGATTGCCGTAGGAACCACTTCGCTCCGCACATTAGAGTCGTTGTATTGGTTAGGAGTAAAAGAAACGATTAAGCCCACCAATCAGTTTCCTGTTTTAACTCAATGGGAATGTTATGAATTAGAGAAAGCAGCTATATCGCTGGAAGAGGCGCTCGCAACCCTTATACGATTACTAAAAGAAAGAAAACAGGAGCGACTAATCACACAAACATCTTTACTCATTGCGCCTGGATACAAGGTTAAAACAGCAGATGCAATCCTCACTAACTTTCACCAACCTCGTTCTACCTTATTGCTATTGATTGCAGCTTTCATCGGGACTGATTGGAAAAAAGTATACCAGCATGCGTTGGAAAATGACTACCGATTTTTGAGTTACGGAGACAGCAGTTTACTATGGAACAAGCGGTAATTCGAAAATAAAAACACTGCCTTCCCCAAGGGTACTTTCTGCTTTGATTTTACCTCCTAAAGCTTCTGTTACATTCTTCACATAACTCAAGCCTAAACCAAATCCTTTTACATTGTGCTGGTTACCGGTATGCGCCCGATAAAATTTATCAAAAATTCTTTTTACCGTATCTCGTGACATACCCAGCCCATTGTCTTCCACTCGGAGTTGAATTTCCCCCTCCGTAGATAAAGATTCTATTCGAATTTGCGGGGGTACATTTTCACGGGCATATTTGACTGCGTTATCAATTAAGTTATTGAGCAAATTAGATAAGTGGACAGGATCCGCCTGCACGGCATCTTGGCTGGCGTTTAAGAAAAGAGTGATATGACCGCCGGCATGTTCTAATTGCAATTTAAAATTATCCACTACCTGTTGTACGGTTTCATGCAATGAAACCACTTTCAAATTCAATTCAACATCTTTTCGTTCAAACTGAGAAGCTTTCAAGATGGTTTCAACTTGTCGATTCATTCGTAAGTTTTCCTCTTTGATGATTGAACTGAAGTATCCCAATTTTTCGCGGTCTTGAATCACTTTATCATTACGCATTGCATCGACCGCCAATGAGATAGTAGCCAATGGCGTTTTAAATTCATGCGTCATATTATTGATAAAATCATTTTTCATTTCTCCAATTTTTTTCTGTTGGAGCATGGTTCGGATAGTAAGATAAAAAGCAGAAATGATTAATACGGTAAAGAGAAGAGAAACGGCAATGCTCCACTGCAAAGAACGAAGCACCACATTTTTAACATTGGGAACAACTACAAATAATGCCTCGCTAACACCCACTGCACCTGCACCGATTCCAGACATATTTGTCAATGGAATCGCTCGTCCAAAATAAAAATTATGGGCGGTATCCTGTTGCGCTTGTAAAAAATGAGGGGAAGATTTTTGTAAGGTATTTCCATTGAAGCGATCAAAGGAATATAACCCAAATTCAAAGGGAATATTTTTTAATTCATTTGCAATAAAGGCTTTTTGAATGCGCCTGCGTAGGTCTTCTTCACTATGATGACTAGCAATTGAATTGGTACCAAATAGGTCCCACCCAAATCCATCTAAAATTTTTCTTCGAGAATATACGGGAGGTGCGTAGGTATAGGACTGAGCT
>CAYFLE010000065.1:7921-8302 GCA_964343645.1 uncultured Chitinophaga sp.
ATATTCCTGATCCAGGATACCTGAATGAAAATGATGCCAAGTAAAGACAAACAGATTAAAATCGTTATGGGCGCAAATACCTTTTTCACAGTGGATAAAAGTACAACCTAAGCGCTTTGCGCAAAAAAAGAGGGGAATCCATTCACATTTTTTTAACGCAAAAAAAATCCCCTGGGAACTCCAGGGGATTTCATAATTCCTTGATAGGGATTAGGCTTCTACTCCGCCCTCCACCAATACCGTAACACGATTATTCAATACTTCTACAAAGCCTCCATGAATAGAAAATCTAACCAATTCGTGCTGCTTGTCACGCAACACCTTTACCGTGCCTTCTTTCAAGGCGCTAATCAAAGGAGCGTGTTTTTCCAACACTTCAAA
>CAYFLE010000066.1:0-5825 GCA_964343645.1 uncultured Chitinophaga sp.
TTTCTTCTTATTGACGCTTAGTGCTTGCGAGGAAAAAAAGAAGATTATTCTCACAGGGAATGAGCCTGTGCCCGCTGCAGATTTTGTTGCATTTTTTACTCCCTTCACCCTGCCGCATACCATTTCGGATACGCTTTTGAAAGCCAAATTGGGCGACTCTTTACAAATCAGTATTCCCGTTGTAAAAGCTATGGTGCCCGATTCTGTATTTGGAAAAGAATTTGGGAAAAAAGGCAAACCGATTTTTTATGCATTAGGCAAAGTGGAAGTGCCGGATGGTGAAAAGTATATTTTTATTCGCACCTCATTTCGGGATAGGCGTTCGGTTTGGATCTTGACGTTTGATCAAAAGGATAATTTTTTAGCAGCCACCCATTTTTTGAAACCCACCATTCAACAGGGTATTCAGCAGACATTAGTGATGGATAGAAAGTATTTATTATCCCAAGTTCAAACGCGAAAAAATATAGATGGCTCGGCCAGTGAGGGAAAAGAAGTGTTTGTGTTCAATACGGCGGCTAGTCAATTTATGTTAATCATGACAGAGGCGTTGGAAGACAAGTTGAGTGAATTGATTAATCCAATTGATACGCTACTTGCTACTAGAAAATTTTCTGCGGACTATACAAATGGAAAAATGAATTTGGTGTCGATCCGTGATGGACGTAAGCCGGACCGAATTTCCTTTTTTATTCATTTTGAAAAAAGAGAAGGGAGTTGTGTGGGCGAATTGAAAGGGGAGGCCCTTTGGAAATCACCTAGCCGGGCGGAGTATCGACAAGCGGGGGATCCTTGCGTTTTACAATTCTATTTTTCTGGAAGTTCTGTTCGATTACAAGAACAAAATTGTGGCTCACGGCGTAATACCGGGTGTCTTTTTGATGGTTCGTTTTTGCGTAAAAAAACACCGCGAGTTAAAAAGAAAGGTTAACTTGCACCTTCGTGTAAAAAAGACACATTATGAGTTTTGCGCCATATAAAATTCCGTATGAAATACAGGATCGTTTTCGTCGTAGAGTAGCCTACTTCTCCATGGAATTCGCTGTTCACCAGCCATTAAAAATATATAGTGGAGGATTAGGTTTCTTATCCGGCTCCCATCTTCGAAGTGCCTACGAATTACAGCAAAACATGATTGGGATTGGGATTCTTTGGAAGTATGGGTATTATGATCAGGCTCGTAACCAAGACCAAACATTGAATGTGACTTGGCATGAAAAGGAATACAGTTTTTTAGAAGATACAGGAATTAAATTCCAAGTAACCATACACGAACATCCTGTTTGGGTGAAAGCACTTTATCTGCACCCTGAAACGTTTAAAACCGCACCACTTTTTTTGTTAAGTACGGATTTGCCTGAAAATGATTATGTGTCACAGACTATTACCCACCGATTATATGATGCGAACGTAGCCACCAAAGTGGCTCAATTTATATTGCTTGGAGTGGGAGGTGCTAAGTTGATTGATTTGTTGGGATTTCAACCCGAATTATATCACTTGAATGAAGCACATGCAATTTCTGCAGGGTTTTATTTATACAGAAAGTTTGATCGTAATGTAGAAGAAGTTAAAAAGAGACTTGTTTTTACCACACACACACCGGAGGAAGCAGGCAATGAAAAGCACGATATTTATTTATGTCATCGGATGAGTTATTTCTGTGGTTTATCAGTGGACGAAGTAAAAGAGTTATATGGCAGCGAGGAGGATCAGTTTAACCATTCCTTAGCGGCCTTGCGATTTTCACATTTATCCAATGGGGTTTCACAACTACATGGAGAAGTTTCCAGAAAAATGTGGGGTAAGTATGAGGGCATTTGTCCAATTGTTTCGATCACGAATGCGCAAAACTGGCGCTACTGGGCCGATAAACAGCTTTATCGTTTTAGTGAAGCAGGAGATCATTATGGAATGGATGATCGGAAAAAATATCTTAAAAAACGCGCGTTTGAATTAGTCGCTGATCAAACAGGTAAATTATTTAAACCCGATGTTTTCACTATTGTGTGGGCACGTCGTTTTGCAGGCTATAAGCGTGCGGGTTTATTAACTACCCATGAGGAACGATTTGCCCGCTTGATGTCAAACAAAAAGTATCCTGTTCAATTGATTTGGGCTGGTAAACCCTATCCAATGGATCATCCTGCGATCAGTGAGTTTAATCAATTAGTTCATTTGAGCAAACAGCATAAAAACATGGCTGTTTTGATTGGGTATGAGTTAACTCTGTCTAAACGTATGAAACAAGCGGCGGACTGTTGGTTAAATAACCCGCGTGTGCCTCGTGAAGCTTCCGGCACAAGTGGAATGACTGCAGCTATGAATGGGGCGGTCAACTTTTCTACGGATGACGGTTGGATTCCCGAGTTTATCAACCATGGACATAATGGATTTGTGGTGCCCAAAGCTGATTATGACCAGATGGCTGTTCATGAGCAAGATGAATATGATCTCAATAAAATCTATGATATTTTAGAGAATGAGATTTTGCCGCTCTACTATGATCAGTATGATACTTGGAGACAGATCATGAAAAATGGTATGCAAGACGTGCGCTTTGCTTTTGATAGCAATAGAATGGCGGAGGAGTATTACCGATTACTCTATGCTTGATAATTGGCAAGTGTTGAATGAATTGAATCTGCTTCCGGCACTAAATGTAGAATGCGCTCTATAACCGCTTCCACCAATGCATCAGGACAAGAGGCGCCACTCGTCAATAAAATATGAATAGGGCGTTTGTTGGGTAAAAAACCAGTACCACTTATCTCTTTTTTTGTGTGCAAATCAAAATGGTTGATTTCCGAGGCTGAAATAATTTTTGAAGCGTTCTCAATATAATACGTAGGTAATTTTTGTTCGCATAATTCTACTAAATGCGAAGTGTTTGATGAATTATAGCCACCTACAACAATCGCCATATCAGCAGTGGTCTCTAATAATCCTTTTACAGCAGTTTGATTGTCAAGTGTAGCATAACAAAGTGTATCGCGGGTGTCGGCTACTGCCTCCTCTTGTGGATATTTTTCGAGTATGACCTTTTTTAAGAAATCTGCAATGGCCTGGGTATCGCTTGCCAGCATAGTAGTTTGATTGACTACGCCAATTCGTTGCAGATCTTTTAATGGATCAAATCCATTCGAGTACTGCCCGTTGAATTGCTTATAAAACCATTCTGCCGATATTTCCTCCTTGATATAATTCGCCAATTTCACTGCTTCCTCCATGTCTTTTAATACGAGTGCAGGCCCGTGTGCAGCCGCATGGGAAAAAGTAGCGCGTGTTTCCTCATGGCTGGGTTTGCCATGTATGATAACTGTATATTTTTTTTGCGCAATGACTTCGCTTCTATTCCAAACTTTTTCAACAAAAGGACAGGTTGTATTATAAGGGGCCGTTTTTATGCCAATCGCGGCTAATTTATTTTCTATTTCCAGCGTGGTGCCAAATGCAGGAATAAGCACAATGTCGTCTTTTGTCAATGATGAAAAAGGGACTATTTGATTGCCTGATGTGTCCTGTAGAAAACGAACTCCATGGGATTGTAAATCCTGATTTACTTGCGGATTGTGAATCATTTCACTTAGTAAAAAAATACGTTTGCCAGGATTTTGTTCAATGGTTTTGAAGGCAATTTCTATCGCGTTTTCTACACCATAACAAAACCCGAAATGACGAGCCAAGGAAATTTTTATTGCCCCAAAATCAAGCAGGGTTGGTGAAAAGTCTTTTTTCATTCGGTCCTGTTCTTTCCGCTTCTTTTTGATAGCAGTAATTAACGGACTTCTATAAATAATGGGGACCTCAAAGCTTTTCATACGGCAAAGATACGGGCTCGGTTTTTTGTATCTTGCTCCAAATAACTACTATGCAGGTACGCTTTATACTATTGGCTTTATTGGTGACGCTACAGTCCTGTAAGTTAATGCCAAGAAACGATGCTGCTACTGCTGAAAAATCAACCAATATGAATGAAAATTTTACGACTCCTGCTTGGGTGGGACATACCACTATTTATGAAGTGAATCTACGCCAATACACTTCGGAGGGAACTATAAATGCATTCTTGTTGGAGTTGCCCCGTTTAAAAGAATTGGGTGTAGAAACGCTTTGGTTTATGCCGTTGACCCCTATTGCCCAAAAAAATAAAAAAGGAACGCTAGGGAGTTATTATGCTTGTTCTGACTACACGTGGATCAACCCAGAGTTTGGCAGTATTGATGATTTTAAAAATCTAGTACAACAGGCCCATCAAATGGGGTTTAAAATAATCATTGACTGGGTGGCTAATCACACAGGCTGGGATCATAAATGGACAACCGAGCATCCGAGTTATTATTTAAAAGATTCTGCGAGTGGCACTTTTAAAATAGCCTCAGGCATGGATGATATCATTGAGTTGGATTACTCCAACCCCTCTTTACGAAAAGCTATGATTGACGCCATGAAATACTGGGTGGAGGAATTTGATGTGGATGGGTTTCGATGTGATCTAGCTTTTTGGGTAGAACTTAGTTTTTGGAAAGAAGCAAGGAAAGAATTGGATCAATTGAAACCATTATTTTGGTTTGGAGAATACGATGAATTAGAGAAGCCTGAATATGGTCAAGTGTTTGATGCTAGCTATACCTGGACCTGGATGCACCGCGCTAAAGATTTTTACCAACAAAAGTGGCCCTTAGATTCATTGTCCACCGTATTGGATCAATACCAGGGTCTTGGTGATTCAACCCTTCGTGCATGGTTCACAACAAACCATGATGAGAATAGCTGGAATGGAACCGAATACGAAAAGTATGGGGACATGGCTCAGGCCTTAGCAGTTTTTAGTATGACTTGGAATGGAGTGCCTTTAATTTATTCCGGTCAAGAAATTGGTAATAGAAAGCGGATGGCTTTTTTTGAGAAAGATTTATTTCAAAAGGGAGCGGATGCGCCCATGCTTACCCGACTTTATCAAACGCTAACGCAGCTAAAAAGGGAACATCCGGCTTTGGAAGCAGGAAAGTCAGCTGCAACAATTCGAGTAAAAACAACCGCTGATGATAAAGTGTTTTGTTATCTGCGAAAAAATGGAACACGTGAAGTACTCGTAGTGCTCAATCTCTCAAGCCAAAACGATTTACATTTTGAATTGAACGATGCACGGGTAACTGGGCGTTTTAGAAATGTATTTTCAGGAGCTGCCAATGATTTTACAAATGCTTCTCCTTTTGAAATGCAAGCGTGGGAGTATTTAGTCTACGAAAAATAAAGTTGAAGACAAAAAAGCCGGCATTACGTAGACCGGCTTTTTTTATTTTCATTCAGTTATTATTCTTCTTCTTGGGCTAGCGTAACAGGATAGCGATAAAGTCCATCATACCCGTCATAAAACCCTTCTAAATTTAAACTCTCACCTCGGCTAGCTCCGATTGCTCTGCTCAGTTCCTCAATGGTGGTGACTGGCACGCCATTTACACTGGTGATGATGAAATCTTCCTGCATTCTAGTTCGGCTGAGTGGACCTCCTTTTAAAATTCTTTTTACACGAATTCCGCCCTCTGCGTCGTTTCGTTGCGTTATTTTTTTATCTGCATTTTCCAGCTCTGCGCCTAGCAATTCTCCCAAGCTGGTAGCTGCAATATCTCCATAGTTGCCTTGGTCTGCTTTTAATATAGCAGAGGCGGTATATTCCTTTCCATCTCTACGGTATTGAATAGAAATTTTATCGCCTGCATTCAATGAAGCGACAGTGCCTTGCAATTCACTCCAAGAGCTGATGGGGACTTCATTAATTTTTTTGATGATATCTCCTTTCTTGATACCCGCTGCTGCAGCGG
>CAYFLE010000066.1:5835-8147 GCA_964343645.1 uncultured Chitinophaga sp.
GCGTCATTAGTTTAATTTTTATTTTTAATATTACACAGAACACCGAGATAAGGCCTTTTCACATCTCCAAACTTGATCAAGTCGTTCACTATTTTTTTAGCAAGGTTAATTGGGATGGCAAAGGAATAACCTGCATAAGTCCCGTTCGGCGCATAAATAGCAGAGTTGATACCAATTAATTGACCCTCTGTAGTGATGAGAGCGCCACCACTGTTTCCTTGGTTTACCGCGGCATCTGTTTGAATAAAGGACTCAATAGGAGTTTGACTTTGTCTGCCATTCACACCAATTGAACGGCCTTTTGCACTCACGATACCAGCAGTTACGGTAGTTTCAAGTGTTAACGGATAACCAATAGCAAGTACCCATTGTCCAAGTTTAACGTTATCAGAATTTCCATAAATGAGATAAGGAAATCCTGTTCCGTCAATTTTTAATACAGCAATATCACTGCTAGGGTCCTTCCCAATTACGCGTGCTTTGTAAGATTTTTTATTATTAAGTGTTACGTTGATTTCTTCTGCTACACCCGTTCCTCCATCGGAAATCACGTGATTATTGGTGATGATATATCCGTCATCGCTAATTAACACGCCACTGCCAGAGGCTCTTTGCTCTGGTTGGATTTGCTGTAATTGTGGCGAATTGAAAAACTGATCAAAAAAGTCATCAAACATACCGCTTCGGTTACGAGGGAGTTGATTGGTGACTCGTTTGGCAGGTATTTTTGTTTTGATATGAACCACTGCCGGAACAGCTGCCTGTGCGGCTTTGGTGAAATCTGTTAACTCTGCTCCAGGAGCGGCATTAAAAAACCCCGCATAATTCGCAGGCGTTTTTCCATCGGCTGACTGTGTAAAATTCAAAAACCGTGGGTTGGCAACTCTTTCATAAAGCCATACGCTTGTCACGGCCGAAAAGGCGCTTACGCCTACCACGAGTACTAATTGTTTCCATTTCATAGCTGTAATCGATTTAGTTAATCTGTACAAATTCCATACCTCTAACGCAAAATAACAAACTGTCAGTTCCTTTGGATAGTTAAAAATGTCAGTTTAACATTTTTTTGGTCAAAAATTCAAGGGTGTTATAGCCGTCCGCATAATCATTCAATGCTGGTTCTTGACTTTTCCCAAATGGAGTGTTTGTTTTACTAACTAAACATTGGAGGTCTGGGTGGGATTTTAGGGATTGGGTCACTTCATTACTATCGGCATAGAATTCATAGTTCAATTGACAAACGGGTGCAAATAATAAGGGTTCCTCTACTAACAAAACAGTTCCATTTGTCATATAAAATTGCTTATTCAAAATGTAGAGGGCCAAATTATAGTCATAGTTGTTTTTAAATTTATGATGATCAGACAGCCAACTGAACTTTTTGAATGCCTCCAATAGGGGAACGAAATCATAGTTCATTGGCACATAAATTTTAGTCACATTTCGGCAACCCAGTCCAAAATAAAGATGGACGTCATCTGCCAATTTCTCCAGCTCTTCTTTTGTTTCTGCACCATTTAAAAGTGCCACGGAGGTTTTATTTTTTCGGATCAAATGTGGGTACTTACTAAAATAGTACTCAAAATATCTCGAAGAATTATTGCTTCCCGTTGCAATATAGGCGTCACAACCTGTCAGTCTTTCTTCAATGGTCATTTGGTTTTCTAATTCTGGCGCCCATTGTTTCACTTTGTTGATCAGGTGTTCAATCAATGCCTTGTCTTTTGAGGAAGTTTTTATACAAGCCTGATGACCAGTCATAAAAACACTAAGCCAATCATGAAAGCCTACTAATGGAATATTACCGGCTAGCACAAGCCCCACTTTTTTGGGATGTGCGGGTTGCGTTGGAATGCATTCTTGTTCTGTCCAGGCTCCTAATGCTCCTTCGTTCAGCCAATTATTGGCAATAGCGTGAATGGCGTTCTGGATAAAGGGGGGAATGAACCAACCATTTTCCTGCTGTGCTCTTTGTTGGGCTTCCTGCCATTCTTTTTCGTCACTGCGCATATAGTCGCCCAGTTTTTTAAGCAGTGAAATTCGATGTGGTAAATTCATGCCGGTATATTAAATTTGTAAGGAACAAAATTACCATCAACTATTAAATAAATTTTATGGCAATCAAGATTACTGAAGAATGTATCAATTGTGGTGCCTGTGAACCCGAATGTCCTAACAATGCGATCTATGAAGGTGGCGTGGAATGGGCTATTTCTGACGGAACGACCATTAAAGGGGAGTTCAAGCTGATGGATGGCTCTACCGTGGATGCGGACAAGCGCAATGCCCCTGTATCCAACGAATTCTATTAT
>CAYFLE010000067.1:0-7595 GCA_964343645.1 uncultured Chitinophaga sp.
ATTGTTTGGCAAGCAATCGTGGTTCTATCACAGAAGTCCACATCCGTTGTCCCACGTTATTTTGTAACCGCTTGAGTCGATAAATATTATTATCAAAAACTTTCACAGAAGCACCGAGAGCAAGTGCTGTACGAGCTGCATATTCTCCCACTATACCCGCACCAAGAATGATCACTTTTGCAGGAGCAATGCCAGAAATGCCTCCGAGTAACACTCCCTTTCCATGATTAGCAGAACTGAGGTACTGACCCGCAATCAACATTACCGCACTCCCTGCAATTTCACTCATGCTCCGCACAATTGGATAAGAACCACTATCGTCTTTCAAATTCTCAAATGAAATAGCCGTGATTCTTTTTTCCATCATCTTTTGTAAAATAGAAGATTGTAGTACGGAAAGATGAATGGGAGAAATGATAACCTGATTAAATTGGAGCAACGGTAAGTCTTCTTCAATAACCGGAGCACTCTTGATCAAAATAGGTGCTTGGTAGACCGTAGCACGATCGTGAACAAGGCGAGCCCCTGCTTCACTATAATCCTTATCCTTAAAATGAGAACCCTCTCCCGCCCCTTGTTCGATTAATACTTCATGCCCATTACTGACTAGGACCCCTACGGCATCCGGTGTGAGCGCAATACGATTTTCCTGGAAAGCAGTCTCTTTGGGGATCCCTATCATCATTTTTTCCGCTCTTGGGGGCAGATCGAGCGTTTCTTCCAGCGGTTCATAGCTAAAAGAGGGCGAAATAGAAGGTTTATGCTGACTCATGGTTTACTGTAGTAAATGTACACAGATATCGTGTATCTACCACGCCTGCAGGAGTTGACACAGGTCTAATTTCTAGTTGCAAGTGAAAGGTGTCTTCCGGAAAAATACCCGGAGCTTTTTCGGGCCACTCCACCAAACAAAGATGACCGCTATTCAATATATCTTCTACCCCCGCCTCACGTGCTTCCTGCTCATTTTTCAACCGATAAAGATCAATATGGTAAATGGGTTCTCCAGTGGCTGTGGCATACTCATTGATCAATGAAAAAGTAGGACTTGAGGTTCCTGCTTGAACGCCCTTTGCCTTGCAAAGAGCTGCTATAAAAGTGGTTTTGCCTGTCCCCATTGGCGCATGAAAGGCAAATACGCGGTGATGGCCGACCAATCCCCAAAACTCCTGTGCGGCCCTTTCGATTTCTGTTAAAGTGAATTGAATTTCCAAGTAATCCATTTATTAAAAAGCAAGATAATACAGAAGAGCTTGCCAGCGGCCATTCCCTTTTGGTAAATTTGTAGCATGAAGGCAATTCAATGGAAAGTAGAGGGAATGGATTGTAGTACCTGTGCACTGAATATACATCGCTATCTTGAAAAGCAGGGCATGAAAGAGATTCGTGTCAATTTTGCTACGGGCGATGTACAATTTCAAAATGCAGCGAAGCAAGAAGAAGCAAAACTTCAAAAAGGAATCAGTGATTTAGGCTATACCGTAGTAGGAACAGATGCGGAAAAATCAGAATCAACAAAAGAAGGTCGACTTTCTCCTCAGCTACTACGCTTTTTAATTTGTTTACCCCCCACGCTATTATTACTTTTTTCACATACACTCGCCTTTTTATTTGGACATATAGAATGGTTACACCACCACTGGGTACAATTCGCATTAGCAACACCGGTTTATTTAATCGGTATGCAATTTTTTGGGAAGAGTGCCTGGAAGAGTATTCGCAACCGAATGCCCAATATGAACGTACTCATTACACTGGGTGCAACGGCGGCTTACGGGTATAGCTTATATGGAAGTATCACGGGCCAAGCAGAGAATTTTTTATTTTATGAGACCGCTGCCACGATTATCACTTTAGTGTTCATGGGGAATTATTTGGAAGACGCTTCCATCTCGTCCACTCAACGCGCCTTAGATCAGTTAGTGCGTTCACAAAAAGTAATGGCAACCATGATTGCCTTTGATGACACACATCAAGAGCAATATTTTCCGGTAGAAAATACGCAACTCCGAATTGGCGACTTAATATTAATCAAGACAGGTGAACAAGTACCCATCGACTGTAAAATTCTATGGGGCGACGCACATGTCAATGAATCAATTATAACCGGTGAAACCTTACCCCTGCGTCGACTAGCAAAAGACAAACTAATTGGGGGCAGTATTATAACTGATGGCACTGTAAAAGCACAAGTCACCGCTACTGGTGATGATACGGTTTTATCAGGCATCATCCAACTCGTGAGAGAAGCACAAGGAGAAAAACCACCCGTACAACAATTAGCAGATCGAATCAGCGCAGTTTTTATTCCAACGGTTTTACTAATTGCACTAGGCACATTTGCGATCAACTTTTTTTGGACAACAAATTTGGAGGCTGCCCTATTAAGAAGCATTGCCGTATTAGTGATTGCGTGTCCCTGTGCAATGGGATTGGCCACTCCTGCAGCCATTGCAGTGGGCTTGGGTCGTGCCGCTCGTTCAGGTATTTTATTTCGCAACGCCAAAAGTTTAGAGCTTTTTCAAAATATCAAACAAGTAGTATTTGATAAAACAGGGACACTCACAACTGGAAAATTTGAAATAGGAAATTTTAAACTACTTGATGCTGCATTATCAGAAGAATCATTCAAAACGATTTGCTATTCACTAGAAAAGTTTTCTAATCACCCCATTGCACAATGTGTTTCGACAAATTGGAAAACGAAAGAAACTATTCATTGGAAAAACATAGAAGAAGTTAAAGGTCTTGGCATGAAAGCCACAGATAGTGAGGGAAATGAATTTAGGATAGGTTCTTACAAAATGGCCAGCAGCCTACTTGCCGATCATACTCATAATCTTTATCTCACAAAAAATAATGTTTTGCTAGGCTGGATTGATGTCACGGATCAAATTCGTCCCGAAGCACAACAAGTGATCAATTATCTACACCGAAAAAATATTAAAACGATTTTACTCAGTGGAGATAGTGTAGCACGCACTGAGGCATTAGGTCAAAAATTAGGCGTGGGTATTATATATGGTGAAAAAAGTCCAGAAGAAAAACTAGCCGTGATTGCACAATTGACAGAACAATCACCCACGGCGATGGTAGGCGATGGCATCAATGACGCACCCGCACTTGCCAAAGCAACCATTGGTATTTCGATGAATGAAGCATCGCAAATAGCTGTTCAAAGTGCACAAGTGGTATTAATGAATCATGGACTTAAAAAATTACCCACTGCGTTGGGACTAGGTCGTCATACATTTTTAACTATTCAGCAAAATTTATTCTGGGCATTTGCTTATAATATTATTGCGATACCCGTTGCAGCATTTGGGTACTTGACGCCCACGTTAGGCGCATTGGTGATGGGACTCAGCGACGTAGTACTCGCCATTAATTCTGTTCGCCTCTTTGTAAAGAGAGTAGAATGAATCAGTCCGAATCGATTTTACAAGAGTACTGGGGCTATTCAAAATTTAGACCTGGACAGGAATCTGTCATCGATGCAATTCTCATGGGCAAGGATGCGCTTGCTATCATGCCTACGGGTGGGGGAAAATCAATTTGCTATCAAGTACCGGCTCTTCAATTACCTGGACTTTGTTTAGTGATATCGCCGTTGATTGCACTCATGAAAGATCAGGTTGAAAATCTACAGCAAAAAAATATCACCGCGTTTGCCTTAACTAGTGGATTAACCCGCAAAGAAGTAATAAACATTTTAGAAGTAGCCAGTCGAAGCAATTGCAAATTTTTATACGTATCGCCCGAAAGACTGGAATCCGATTTATTCAAAGAATATCTGCCCTCACTTGGCATTAGTTTAATTGCGGTGGATGAAGCGCATTGTATTTCACAATGGGGCTATGATTTTCGGCCGCCGTATTTACGGATTGCTGAAATTAGAAAAGAGGTTCCCGACGCTCCCCTACTTGCTCTCACCGCCTCCGCCACCCCAGACATTCAAAAAGATATTATTGCAAAGCTCGAATTAGTAAATCCTGTCCTCATTCAACAATCATTTGAGCGACCCAATTTATCCTATAGCGTCTTTGCAGTAGACACAGCTATTCCTAAAATCAATACAATCCTTTCGTCGATCAAAGGAAGCGGTATTATTTATTGTCGAACCAGAAAGCGTACGCAAGAAATTGCCAAACTATTACAAGCACAAGGGCTACAAGCAAGTTGGTATCATGCCGGACTAGATTCAGAAACAAGACAACAACGACAACTAGATTGGAAAGAAGATCGAACCCCCATTATGGTTTGCACCAATGCCTTTGGCATGGGAATCGATAAACCGAATGTGCGCGTGGTGATTCATGTGGGTATCCCAGATTGTTTAGAAAATTATTATCAAGAAGCAGGACGAGCGGGTCGGGATGGCGAAAAAGCCTATGCTGTACTACTCTATACCAGTAAGGAATTAGAGGAGTTGAAACAATCCGTCACCGAACGATTTCCCCCATTGACCGTAATCAAGGAAGTATACCAATCTATTGCCAATTATTTACAACTTCCCGTAGGAAGTGGCGAAGGACTTTACTTTGATTTTGACTGGCCCACCTTTATCCATCGATTCAAATTTTCAGCGCCGCAGGTGATGCAGTGCTTTAAAATACTAGAACAAGAAGGATTTATTCAATACAACGAAGCCTTTTTTATTCCAGCCCGCATTCAATTTACTGCTACAAAATCAATGCTAGAAAATCTGGCTAAGGACGACCCAGCGCTTGACCAGCTTTCTAAAACACTGCTACGCACCTATGAAGGGATATATGATCGAATAGTCACCATTTCTGAAAAACAGTTAGCCTATTTTCTAAAAAAGGATGTAACTGAAATTAAAGAAGGACTAAAAGAATTAGAGAAACTTGGAATCATTGAATATCACTTACCCAAAGAAGATCCACAACTTTATTTCCCGATTGACAGAATTCGAGCAGAAGATTTAACTATCGATCAGATCAATTACCAAAAGAGAAAAAAACAATATGAAGAGCGGATCAAAGAACTAGTGAGTTTTGTGACAGGACAACAGCACTGCCGAAGTCAATTTATTGCACACTATTTTGGAGATATAAAAAGTAAACCTTGCGGAATTTGCGATAATTGTTTGCAACAAAAAAAGAAACGACTTTCCAGTAATGAGTTTGCTATGCTTCATCAACGGATTACGACGCTATTGCAAAAAAGCGCATTGTCTACCCAAGCATTGATTCGCGCATTACAAGAATATCCCGAGGAAAAAGTGTGGGAGACCCTTGATTATTTACAAGTAGAACACAAAATTGCGGTGAGTCCGCAAGGAATGATTAGTCTTTTACAATAAGCCGGAAACCCTCGCCGTGAATATTCACGATTTCAATGCGAGCATCCTCTTTCAAATACTTACGCAGTTTGGCAATATAAACATCCATACTACGGCCATTAAAATAGGTATCGCTTCCCCAAATCTTTTTTAATGCTTTTTCGCGAGGTAAAATATCATTGAGATGCTCGGCCAACAACTTCAGTAAATCATTCTCCTTTGGAGACAAGGTTTGTTTACGATCCCCCACCGATAATTCACGCAAACGAGGACTAAAATGATAACTGGCTAAATCAAATTCGCGTTGCTCCGTTTCGCGTTGTTGCTCTTCATTTCTTTTTAAAATAGCCCTGATTTTTAACAGCAACACCTCACTATCAAAAGGCTTGGTGATATAGTCGTCGGCACCTAGCTTATACCCTTGGATAACATCTTCCTTCATCGTTTTGGCACTTAAAAAGAAAAGTGGCACGTCGGGATCCACATCTCGAATCGCTTCTGCCAGGGCAAAACCGTCCATATTAGGCATCATGACGTCTAACAGACATAAATCAAATTTCTCGCGCTGAAAAGCCGCTAATCCTAAGCGTCCATCTCTTTCTAGTACTACTTCAAAATCATTCAATTCCAGGTAATTCTTTAATACAGCACCCAGGTTATTATCATCTTCGCAAAGAAGAATTTTTGATTTTTTCGCTTCCATAAACAGTGAATTTTAATTGTTGAAACAGTACAAATAAAGGTAATGCTCCTGTGGGAACGAAGGAAGTTGGCTGAATATTTTGTTAAAACCCAATTATTTACATTTGCAGTAAGCAATTTAACCATGCATATCACCCCAGATAATCGTCTTAAAAAACTGATCGTCATTGGCGATCGTTTGCTCATCAAGCCAACCCGCCCGGATGAAAAAACAGCCAGTGGTCTTTATTTGCCCCCAGGCGTGCAGGAAAAAGAAAAAGTGCAGCAGGGGTATGTGATCAAAACAGGGCCTGGCTATGCCATTCCTATGCCTGTTGAGGATGAAAGCTGGAAATCGGAAGAGGAACGCATCAAATACGTTCCCTTGCAAGCAAAGGAAGGTGATTTGGCTATCTTTTTATTGAGCGGCGCCACAGAAGTAATTTATGAAAGCGACAAATATTTCATTGTCCCGCAGAGTGCCATATTAATGTTGGAAAGAGAAGAAGATCTTTAAACCTTGTTAAGCAAACAAGGTTCCTGATTCCTGCGGTCCTGTTTTTCCCAGATGATTATAGGCCTTTCGGGTCACTTCGCGACCCCTTGGTGTTCGTTGTAAAAAACCTTCTTGGATCAAGAATGGTTCATATACTTCTTCAATAGTGCCCGCCTCCTCGCCTACTGCCGTAGCAATAGTCGTAATTCCCACCGGCCCTCCTTTGAACTTATCAATGATCGTCGATAAAATTCGATTATCCATATCATCCAATCCATGCTCGTCTACATTCAATGCACGAAGCGCATGTTGCGTAATGCCCAAATCAATGGATCCATCATTGAGTACTTGTGCAAAATCACGCACCCGTCTTAATAGTCCATTGGCAATACGCGGTGTTCCTCTACTGCGACGGCCAATTTCAGACACCGCGTCATCCTTAATTTTTACATTCAATATAGCAGCGGAACGTTTCAAGATGGCATCTAATTTGGAAGCGGTGTAATATTCCAATCGGGATTTAATTGCAAAACGAGAAAGTAAAGGCGCCGTCAACAATCCGCTTCGAGTAGTAGCTCCCACCAATGTAAAGGGATTCAAATTTAACTGAATACTTCGCGCGTTAGGACCGCTATCAATCATAATATCAATGCGATAGTCTTCCATAGCTGCATACAAATACTCCTCCACTACGGTGCTCAATCGATGGATTTCGTCAATGAATAATACATCATTTGGCTCCAGTGAAGTCAGCAAACCTGCTAAATCACCTGGCTTTTCTATAACGGGCCCAGAAGTTTCTTTGATCTGCACACCTAATTCATTAGCCACAATACGAGATAGCGTTGTTTTACCTAAACCAGGAGGACCATGAAACAACACGTGATCCAATGCTTCTCCACGCATTTTAGCAGCCTTGATAAATACACGCAGGTTTTCAATTAATTGTTCTTGCCCTGCAAATTCACTAATCAGCGAGGGACGAATATTATTTTCAAATTCGCGCTCAGCCGCAGACAATTGTACTTTATCGGAATGAAGATTGGGGTTAGACATGTGTGACTGTAAAGCTAATAAAAAAAGGCACCCCGAATGGAGTGCCTTAGATTGAAG
>CAYFLE010000068.1:0-5452 GCA_964343645.1 uncultured Chitinophaga sp.
GTCCATTGCCGGCTACTAACACTTCATACTGCAATCCACTTTCAGTAGTAATTACCCCTGGTCTCTTTTTATTTTCTGCTAGAAATTTTTCTCCAGCTTCGCGATTTAGTTTTGATTTTTCTCCTTGTATGCGTGTCATATAGTTGTTTAAAAAGTTGTTGCAACTGTTATTGTCCATAGCTGTGGTCTTTGCCTCTAATACATCTGTTACGGCTTTACCAAGGATCGCTCCATTTAACTTGGTTACTCCTTGGCTTTGATAGTAACTAGCTAAGCTGACTCCTAGTGCATAACTAACAGAGTCTAGCTCATTTTTTAATAGGGGAACAGCTGGTTTCACAGCTACTGGAGCAGTTGTTTTTTTAGCAGCGCTCGCAGGGGCAGTTTTAGGAGCCTGTGCAAAAACAAAAAAATGCGCGAGTAATACTACAGAAAGGAATACGTACTTCATGAAATTGATTTAGTCGACAAAGTTAATGGGGGATGGTCAATTATGAAACAACTATGAACATATTAACTTTGCGCGATGAATACATTCCGACTCCCCCTACAATTACGATGGGCAGATATTGATGCAAACTTACATGTACGTCACTCTGTTTATTATGATTGGGGTGCACTTTGCCGTATTTCATTTATGCAGGAGCAAGGTCTTTCTGAATCCGTCTACCAACAATTTAAAATAGGTCCCATCTTATTTAGGGAGGAGTGTAAATTTCGTCGTGAAATCAGAATGGGGGATGCTATTGCAATTGATCTACAACTTGTTCAATCGCGTCGTGACTTTTCCCGATGGACTATTCGGCATACTATTTGTAAATCCAATGATACGATCGCAGCTACTATAACAGTGGAAGGAGCTTTTATTGATACACAACTTAGAAAACTAGCGTTACCTCCGGCCATTGCTCATGATGTTTTTAATAAAATGCCTCGTGCTGAAGAATTTCAATGGGCGGAAAAGGGAACAGGCGCTAATAGTTGAATTTTGTCTGGAAAGTTTGCTCGAAAATCATCAATGGTTTGTTGAATGTATCGATTACTCCGGTAAGGGGTCAAGTGCATTTTAAGTGTTGAAATATCCGCTTCGTTTAAGGTGGTGGGAATGTATCCCATACCGTAGAAAATTCCTTTTTCTACCAAAATGGTAGATTTTTCTTTCGGATTTCTTCCTTTGTCAACAATTAAAAAATTGGCTTCTTTAACTAATTCTTCTATTGCTAGTTGTACGCGCGCATTATACGTGACAGGTGATTCTTTTTGTTGACAAGCTCCCTTGCATTGTTGAAGTGGAACGCCTTCACAAGCCCCTTTTTGGGAATGCAAAAAACATAAGCTCAAGCAAAGTTTATGTTGTTTTGCCATTTTTCGAATCACCGCATGTCCTTCTGTTTGGTGAGAAAATTGTAACAAGGAGCTAACATTCTTTTTGGTTTTATCTAGTGCTAACCGAATATAGCCGTGTTGATCAGTAAAGGTGAATAAGCTAAAACTGTCTTCTTTCTTTTTTTGTGCTGCATTAAATCGAGGCCAACGATGTTTGATTTCGGCTGACTCCAACAGTGAAGCCATCAGTGAGGTTCCGCACTCTGCATAGGAAATTCGATATACCGCACGCATAAAGCGTTGCTTTTGGAGAGTGGGGGCGTCATTGCTAAAATGACTATTGACTCTAAATCGGATATTGATGGCTTTGCCTACATATACTACTTTCCCTTTTTTATCATGGAAATAATAAACGCCAGGGCGTGTAGGCAATTTTTCAAAATCAGTTTTGGGTACATTAGGAGGAAGAATCCATTCTTTTGAATTTCTTTTTAAGCTCTTCGCAATTTGATGATGCTGATCTTCGTGAATTAATTTTTTGAATAAGGCAACTGTGGCTGCCGTATCTCCCCCAGCACGGTGTCTATTTTCTACTTGGATGCCCAATGAACGACATAATTTACCCAAACTATAAGAGGGGTATCCGGGTAAAATTTGACGGCTTAATCGAACCGTACACAATTTTGGGCTCTGCCAATCAAACCCCTCTGCTTTCAATTGCGTTTTGACAAAGGTGTAGTCGAACTGTACATTATGTGCAACAAAAATTTGTCCTTTTAGCAAGTCATGCACTTTAGAAGCAATGGCGGAAAACGGAGGAGCAGAAGCAACCATTTCATTGGTGATTCCAGTCATCTGTTGAATGAACGGAGGGATGGGCTGTAAGGGGTTCACCAAGGATTCAAAAATTTCTACCACAGTTTCCCCGTCAAACAAGTGGATGGCAATTTCTGTGATACCGTTGGCTGCCGCGTGGGACCCCGTTGTTTCAATATCTACCACTGCATACATACAATCCGCTAAATTCGTTAAAATTTACACCGCTGATGCAGGCAAAATTGGATATGTTTCGAAACCGCTTGGTGAAAGTGGAAAAGCACCTGCGAAAGTTAGCAAGCAAGCAAGGGGTATCCTGTTATCGCCTTTATGACCATGATTTGCCTGAGTTCCCTTTATGTCTGGATCGCTATGAAGGGCATCTTTATATAGCCGAGTATCGGCGACGTCATGGAATGGATGAGGACGCTCATGCACATTGGTTACAAGAGGCCATTCAAGTAATTGGAGAAGCCATCAACATCCCGGTTGCCCATATTCATTATAAGGTTAGACAGCGTAAACCCGGCCGTCAAGGGCAGTATCAAAAAAAGGATACAGAGGAACCCCATTTTTTTATCGTACAAGAAAATGGACTTTCTTTTCAAGTCAATCTAGATGAATATTTAGACACCGGACTTTTTTTGGATCACCGGGATACTAGAAAAATGGTAAAGGAGTGTAGCGCGGGGAAAGCCGTGTTGAATTTATTTGCTTACACGGGGTCTTTTACGGTGTACGCTGCTGCGGGGGGAGCCACACAAACAGTAACCATTGATTTATCAAATACCTACATAGACTGGGCTAAAAGAAACATGGCCTTGAATGGATTTACAGGGTCGGCACATGCATATCGTGCAGCCGATGTATTGCAAACACTCCCTCAATTGGAATCAGGTTCGTTTGATTTGATTGTGATGGACCCGCCTACGTTTAGTAATAGTAAAAAAATGGAAGAAGTGTTGGATATTCAACGCGATCATGTTCGGTTGATTGACCAGTGTATGCGAATTCTAAAAAAAGAAGGGCAATTATTTTTTAGTACTAACCTAAGTACATTCAAAATGGATGCGGCTATTCAACAAAAATATACGTGTAAAGATATCACAGCGGCTACCACGCCATTTGATTTTCAAGGCAAGCTGAAAAGATATTGCTTCCGGATATTGGCATAAAAAAAGCCCCCAGTTGGGGGCTTTTCAATTTACTGATTGCATTAGAGTGTCTTCAATACTTCATTCATGCTACGAACTGCATCGGCACTTTTATTGAAAGCCGCTTGTTCAGATTCATTTAATTTGAAGTCGATGATTTTTTCCCAGCCATTTTTACCAATGGTAACGGGTACTCCTAAACAAATATCTTTTTGACCGTATTCTCCATTTAATTGAACACAGCAGGTAAATAATTTCTTTTCATCACGCACAATAGACTCCACTAGTGCTGCCGCAGCGGCACCCGGGGCATACCAAGCAGACGTACCAATTAATGCTGTGAGCGTGGCACCGCCAACCATAGTATCTTTCACAATTTTTTCTTGTTGTTCCGCAGTAAGAAAATCAGTCACGGGTACACTATTCCAAGTGGCCATTCTGATCAGTGGGATCATAGTAGTATCACCATGTCCACCTACCACCACTGCATTCAAATCGGCAGGGCTACATCCCAAATGCTGACTGAGTTGATATTTGAAACGGCTGCTATCTAAAGTGCCGCCCATTCCAATGATTCTGTTTTTTGGAAGACCGGTTGCTTGTGCAGCTAAATAGGTCATGGTATCCATTGGATTACTCACTACAATGATAATTGCGTTGGGGGAGTGCTTTAAAATATTTTCGCAAACTCCTTTTACAATCCCTGCATTAACGCCAATCAATTCTTCACGTGTCATTCCGGGTTTACGAGGTAAACCGGATGTGATAACAACTACATCACTGTTTGCTGTTTTACTATAATCGTTAGTGCTTCCTACAATTCTTGTGTCAAAGCCCAGTAGGGTTGCTGTTTGCATCATATCCTGCGCTTTGCCCTCAGCTACTCCTTCTTTGATATCTAATAAAACGAGTTCCTGGCAAAGCTCTTTTCTGGCGATATTGTCTGCGCAGGTAGCACCCACTGCACCTGCTCCAACTACAGTTACTTTCATGGTGAAAATTTTGCGCAAAGTTAGTCGTTTTGTGGTCAGCGGGTAGGGTTGTATCTTCGCGGCCTCAAAAAAAATGTTATGGCATCAACAGCAGATATCAGCCGCGGGCTCATCATCAAATTAGATGGCAGCCTTTATTCCGTAGTCGAGTTTGGAGAGAACAAAACTGCTCGTGCGGCGGCTAAAGTATGGGCAAAATTGAAGGGTATCGACAACAACCGCACCATTGAAAAAACCTGGAACTCCGGAGATAATATTTTCCCGGTACGCGTGGAGAGAAAGGCTTATCAGTATTTGTACCAGGACGACACAGGCTACAATTTCATGGATAATGAAACTTTTGAGCAAGTGGCCGTGCAAGAATCACTAGTGGACGCCCCCCAGTTTTTGAAGGAAGGACAGGAGGTAAGTGTTCTATTTAATACAGAAACGGAAGCTCCTATGTCCGTGGAACTGCCAGATAAAATTGTATTGCTGGTAACGTACACCGAGCCAGGTTTAAAAGGCGATACGGCTACTCGTACTTTAAAACCTGCTACTGTGGAAACGGGTGCTAAAGTAAACGTCCCCTTATTTGTAAATGAAGGAGAGTTAATCCGCGTGAATACAAAGACTGGCGACTATGTAGAGCGTGTAAAAGAGTAATTTCAGAAATTGAATTTAGGCCCGATTTTCATCAAAATCGGGCTTTTTTATGCCATTTTTACTCGTTTTATGGCCAAAATCGATAAAAAATGATGAAAAATTGAGTGATTCTGGTCGGTGAGTTCTTACCTTAGCGTCCCCATTCAGGGGCAAAACTCAAAACGACTAAACTTGAAAAACATGGATTTTAAGCAGATTCAGGAGTTGATCAAGATGGTTAACAAATCCAACATTGGAGAAGTAACCATTGAACAGAAAGATTTCAAAGTAACGGTCAAGCAAAAAGAGGAAAAAATAACACAGGTGGTAAGTAGTGCACCCGTGCATATGCAAGCTGCACCCGCTCCTGTTGCCGCTGCTCCTGCAGCTGCCCCTGCTCCTTCAGCCCCTGCTGAAAAACCAAAAGCCGCTACAGCAGCTGATAATTTAATTACGATCAAAAGCCCCATGATTGGTACATTCTACAGAAAGTCCTCTCCGGACAAACCCAATTTAGTAGACGTGGGCACCGAAATAAAT
>CAYFLE010000068.1:5462-5775 GCA_964343645.1 uncultured Chitinophaga sp.
GGTTCCGTTGTTTGTATCATTGAGGCCATGAAACTCTTCAATGAAATAGAAAGCGAGGTCAAAGGACGCGTTGTGAAAGTATTAGTAGATGACGCCTCTCCAGTTGAGTACGACCAACCTTTGTTTTTAGTAGAACCTGCCTGATCAATCTAAAAGCACATTGCTGCTATGTTTAAAAAAATTCTGATCGCCAACCGAGGTGAGATTGCGTTGCGTATAATACGTACAGCGCGCGAAATGGGTATTAAAACAGTGGCTGTTTATTCCACTGCTGATAGAGATAGTCTCAATGTAAAGTTTGAGGATGAAGGGG
>CAYFLE010000068.1:5785-7471 GCA_964343645.1 uncultured Chitinophaga sp.
GAGTAGTGATTCTTATTTGAATATTGCTAATATCATGTCGGCTGTAGAAATCACCAATGCCGATGCAGTTCATCCAGGTTACGGTTTCTTGGCTGAAAATTCAAAGTTTGCTCGTATTTGTAATGAGCATGGTATAAAATTTATTGGTCCCACTCCAGAGATGATCAATGCCATGGGAGATAAGATCACGGCAAAAGAAACAATGATCAAAGCTGGAGTACCTGTGGTACCAGGTGGTCAAGGGCTTTTGCAAAGTGTAGAAGAGGCTAAGGGTCTTGCAAAAGATATGGGCTACCCAGTCATTCTCAAAGCGACAGCGGGTGGTGGAGGAAAGGGAATGCGTATTGTTTGGGAAGAGTCTGAATTAGAAAAAGCTTACGATACGGCTAAAGCAGAAGCATTGGCTTCCTTTAAAAATGACGGGATCTACATGGAAAAGTTTGTAGAGGAGCCTCGTCATATTGAAATTCATATTGCCGGAGATCAGTATGTTAATGTTTGTCACTTAAGTGAGCGTGATTGTTCTATTCAACCTACAAAATGGGAGAAGCTGCAAAAAAAGCGGCGGCGGCTATTAATTATGAAAGTGTGGGTACGATAGAGTTTTTGGTGGATAAGCATCGGAATTTCTATTTCATGGAAATGAACACACGTATTCAGGTTGAACATTGTGTAACGGAAGAGGTGATTAATTATGATTTGATCAAAGAACAAATTTTGATTGCTGCAGGCCATCGCATATCTGGCAAAGATTACTTTCCGCAAATGCATTCCATTGAATGCCGCATCAATGCCGAGGACCCCTATAATGATTTCAGACCTTCTCCAGGAAAAATTACCGTTTGTCATCAGCCAGGTGGACATGGCGTACGGGTAGACAGTCACGTGTATGCAGGTTATGTGATTCCTCCTTACTACGACTCCATGATTGGCAAGTTGATTACGGTTGCACAAACTAGACAAGAAGCAATACAAACGATGTACCGTGCGTTGAGTGAATATGTCATTGAAGGGGTAAAGACAACCATTCCGTTCCACTTGCAGTTAATGCAAGACGAACGTTTCCGAAGTGGAGACTTCAATACAAAATTCCTAGAGTCTTTTAAATTAAAATAATTGTCTTAATGGCCAGCGGCGCTATCGTCGCCTCTGCCATCTGCAATTACTTCTAGCTTACCGTCGGGGAGTACTCTAATTAATTCGGTTCTACCAATGCCACTTCTTTCCTTGGCGAATCGATAACCCATGTTTTGCAAATTGAGTTTAACTGATTCCGGAAATCCTCTTTCTGTCACCAATTCATCTGGTAGCCATTGGTGATGAAATTTTGGTTTGTTGACGGCATCTTCTGCAGATAGACCAAATTCTAAAAGATTCATGAGGGTTTCAAAAACTTGATTGGGGATTGTAGTGCCGCCAGGCGTACCCACCACGATATAAGGTTTTCCATTTTTTAGAACAAGGGTAGGAGTCATGGAGCTTAGCATTCTTTTTTCAGGTTGGATAGCATTTGCTTCACCGCCAAGGGCTCCATACATATTCGGTACACCTGGTTGTACACTAAAATCATCCATTTCGTCATTGATGAAAAATCCACCTCCACCAATGACCGTTCTGCTTCCATAGGAATTATTCAAAGTGGTTGTTACAGCCACAGCATTACCCTCGGCATCCATGACACTTAAG
>CAYFLE010000069.1:0-7169 GCA_964343645.1 uncultured Chitinophaga sp.
TGCACTAGTTGCGCCAAAATAATTTGAATATTCGCCATTACATGACTGCGCCAAACGCATTGTTTTCAACTCACCAGCACTTGACTCCAGTCTATTCATATACACTTGACGGTTTAAGCCAAGCGCCAACTCTTGATCCGGAGTTGTGCAAAGCCAAGGTAGATCTCCTTTTCTTCTTGAGGATAAAAACACTGCGTAAGTAGTGCCATCCTGAGAATACTGCTCCAAATACTCGTTAGGGCCATCTGCACGGAACACCATTCCTTGCACTCCCTCTGGAGAGTAACTCAATTTTAATAAAGCTGCGGGATCACTGATTCCTCTTCCAGAGTACGCACGAATCATTGGGAATCTTTGTTGTAATTCTGGTGTGAAGTTTGACGCTTCAACCAGTTCAAATTGCTCTAATTTACCAGTAGCATTTGGCACTGTAATAACAATGGTGCGACGCGTTGCATTTTCTCCAACAATTGAAAATAATTGCTGACGAAGTGGAGCAGCGTTTAAATCAAACAACTTAAACTCTTTAGGGAATGTTTGTCTTGCTACAGCTTTGTGAGTAACAATCCCCTCTTTGCTTGGACGAGCTGTCCAATATTCTTGCGAAAAAGATGGGGAACTGACAAAACTAACCACCAAAAGGGTGAGCATTAACGAGTAAAATTGGCGCATGAGAAATGGTTTGTTTTAATAAATAAATTTTCAGCCGGACTTATGTTAAAACCGGAGCTTTAAAAATAAGGATTTTACAGGTTTAACAGAATTTAGGGGATAAAAAAAGTCCCGTTTCGGTCAGAAACGGGACTATAAAATTGATTTTGAATGTTATCGGTGTTCTTAATAACCCCCCATTCCACCCATATCAGGGGCAGGATGTGCATGTGGCTCTTCCTTTTTAGGCTTATCGGCTACTACACATTCTGTAGTTAATAACATACCTGCAATAGAGGCAGCGTGTTCGAGTGCGACGCGGCTAACCTTTGTTGGGTCAATGACACCTGCCTTGAACATATTTTCATACGTCTCGGTACGGGCATTAAAGCCAAAGTCACCCTTGCCATCTTTGATTTTTTGAACCACGATAGAGCCATCAATACCTGCATTCGCAGTCAAAATACGCATGGGCTCTTCTAAAGCACGACGAACGATAGCCATTCCTGTTTGCTCGTCCTCTATTTGACCTTTTACTTTAGCTTCTAATGATTCAATAGCGCGGATGTAAGCCACTCCACCACCAGGGACAATTCCCTCTTCAACCGCAGCGCGTGTTGCATGGAGTGCGTCATCTACACGGTCTTTCTTTTCTTTCATTTCCACTTCAGTAGCAGCACCCACATACAATACAGCAACCCCTCCACTTAGTTTTGCTAAACGCTCTTGCAACTTCTCTTTGTCGTAGTCAGAAGTGGTAGTTTCAATTTGAGCTTTGATTTGATTCACTCGTGCAGTGATATCCTCTTTTTTACCCTTGCCACCTACAACGGTCGTATTGTCTTTGTCAATTGTCACTGACGCAGCTTGGCCCAAATAGGTCAAATCAGCATTTTCCAATTTGAAACCCTGCTCTTCACTCACCACAATACCTTTTGTAAGGATAGCAATGTCTTGCAACATTTCCTTGCGACGATCACCAAAACCGGGTGCTTTTACTGCAGCTACTTTCAACGTACCACGCAATTTGTTTACCACCAAGGTAGCTAGTGCTTCACCTTCCAAATCTTCCGCAATGATCAATAAGGGACGACCTCCTTGTGCAACTTTCTCCAAAATGTGAAGAATGTCTTTCATATTGCTGATCTTTTTGTCGTAGATCAGGATATAAGGATTTTGTAACTCAGCCTCCATTTTTTCACTGTTAGTGACAAAATAAGGAGAGATGTATCCTCTATCAAATTGCATACCTTCTACTACATCAACTGTAGTATCCGTTCCTTTTGCTTCTTCCACGGTAATTACACCTTCCTTACCCACTTTTGCAAAAGCTTCAGCAATTAATTTACCAATTGTTTCATCGTTATTAGCAGAGATAGTAGCTACCTGCTGAATTTTCTTTCCATCACTTCCCACCGTTTGGCTTTGTGATTTTAGACTTTCTACAACCAGACTAACCGCTTTGTCGATTCCTCTTTTCAAATCCATAGGGTTTGCTCCTGCCGCAACCATTTTCAAGCCTTCGCTAATAATTGCTTGCGCTAGCACAGTAGCAGTAGTGGTACCATCCCCAGCAATATCTGCTGTTTTAGAAGCCACTTCTTTTACCATCTGCGCACCCATATTTTCAATAGGATCTTCTAATTCAATTTCTTTGGCAACACTTACCCCGTCTTTAGTGACTTGTGGTGCACCAAACTTTTTTTCAATTACTACATTACGACCTTTGGGTCCTAAGGTAACTTTCACGGCGTTGGCAAGCGTGTCAACACCTTTTTTCATTCTATTTCTTGCTTCAATATCAAAGAAAATCTGCTTTGCCATATTTCAGTAGTTTATTTTTTTAAATGTGTAGGCTGTTTTTAAATAATAGCCAGGATATCCGATTCACGCATGATTAAAAAATCTTCTCCATCAATCTGGATTTCAGTTCCTGCGTATTTACCATACAGTACGGTATCCCCTGCTTTTACAGTGACAGGCTCATCCTTTTTACCAGGACCAGCAGAAACTACAGTTCCACGCTGCGGCTTTTCCTTGGCCGTATCAGGAATAATAATACCCCCGGCTGTTTTTTCTTCTGCGGCAGCAGCTTTTACGATCACACGATCGTGAAGTGGTTTTACATTTACTTTCTTAGCCATAGCTCGTTTTGATTTTTGTTTGTTAATGGTTTCCCGCCTTCGAACAGGTGGGCGGCGAAATTACCATAAATTGTATGCCAGCCTGTTTTTTTGCACTCACCGTGTAATTTTTGTCAGTAAACCAGCGACAAAACTGCTCATTTTTAAAGCGTTACGAATTAAATATGTCATTTTTTCAGTGATGCCGAAACAACAGATTTCCCCGAAAAAGCTATCTTTACGGCCTTATAGCTCCTTGAGTAATGATTAGCAGACGTAATATTAGGGTAAAAGTGATGCAAGTCCTCTATGCTATCACCACATTTGAAGAAAGACCCCCGAATCCAAAAACAGTTGAATTATTAGAAAAACAATTGACCCAAACACGTCAATTATTTGTTTATCTAACGTGGTTTCTGACCCAGATTTTACGCTATACAGAAACCTACGCTTTCAAAAAAGCCTCTAAACATCTCCCTACACAAGAGGACTTAAACATTAATACAAAACTAGCCGGCAACGAGTTGCTTTGGCAGATTATCGAAAAAGAGGATTTTCAAAATCAACTACTCCTTTTAAAACCTGAGTCAAAAACAGACACAGAATTAATCCGGAAAATTCATAGTCAACTAATTGAAACTCCCACTTACCAGTTGTATCTCACAGAATCAAATCGTCAAAAGAAAGAAGAGAGGACTATCATGGAGTTTATATTAAATGAACTCATGTTGGCTAATCCAATTTTTATCTCTCATATTGAGGAGTTATACAGCAATTTTGATGATGACGCAGAATCCATTGTTCAGCTACTTGGATCTTTATTACAAAAGCCATCGAGTGTTTCATTCGAAGAAATTATTGACCCTGAAAAAGAAAAATTCGCACTAAACCTTCTCCAAACGGTTTTATAAAAAGATCAACATCTTGAATCTTTAATCATCCCCAAGTTAAAAAATTGGGACCCCGATCGAATTGCCTTACTAGACATGATCATGATGAAGATGGGTGTGGCAGAATTTATTTACTTCGAAACGATTCCTCCCAAAGTAACATTAAACGAATATATTGACATGGCTAAGGACTACAGCACTACGCAAAGTGGTCAATTTGTCAATGGTATTTTAGATAATATTCGTAAAGAGCTGGAAGAACAAGGAAAATTGCAAAAGAAAGATTTCAAAAAAATAGCAAAAAAATGAAAAAAAGTATCCTTTTAATTTTCAGTCTAGTTTCGCTATTCTCCTGTAGAGATATCAATAAAAAAAATGAACCCGAACTAGGCACAGCGTTGCAAATTGAAGAAAAAAAATCAATCGAAGACACCTCTATGTATACACGCATTGAGTGGATTGATTCAATTGACCAACAACTGGGAAAACTAAAGCCGGGCAAGGAAGTTCATATAACCTGGAGATTCAAGAATAGTGGAGAACACCCTTTGGTCATTGAAAGTGTTTCGGCCTCTTGCGGCTGCACTGTACCTGAGAAACCAGAAAAACCTTTATTGCCTGGTGAGGAAGGTTATATAAAAGCAACATTTAACGGTAGCGGAACAGGTGTTATTGCAAAACAAGTACACGTGACTGCTAATACCACCCCTACTAAAAATCATACGCTTAGCTTTGGAGGAACTATTCCTTCATCTAATTAAAAACTCAACACTATGTATTTATTACAACAAACAGCACAACCCGGATTCGGCGGCTTTCAATTCATTTTTCTAGGATTAATGATCCTAGTCTTCTGGCTTTTCTTTATTCGTCCGCAAGCTAAACGTGCTAAAAGTCAAAAAGATTTTATCGATAACCTTGGGAAGGGTGAAAAAATTGTCACCATTGCGGGTATTCATGCTACCATCAATAAAGTGAATGAAGATGGCACTTTGCAGATCGAAACAAGCCCTGGTAGTTATCTGAAAATTGAAAAATCCGCCATTAGTATGGATTGGACGCAGGCGTTGAACAAACCTGCTTCCGCGGATAAAAAGTAAGATGCTTCGCGTTGGACTTACAGGTGGAATTGGCAGTGGCAAAACTACTGTGGGACGTATTTTTTCATCCCTCGGCATACCCATTTTCAATGCGGATGAATCAGCTAAACGGTTGATGAGCGAGAATGAAAATCTACGAAGCGCAATCATTGAAAAATTTGGAATTGATTCCTACATCGGTAAGGATTTAAATAGGGCTCATCTCGCTAAACTTGTTTTTGCTGATCCCGAAAAACTTCATTGGTTAAATACCCTGATTCACCCTTTGACTATAGCAGATGCAAAAAAGTGGATGGATACCCAGCAATCCCCCTATGTGATCAAAGAAGCTGCCTTACTATTTGAGAGTGGAGCTGCTGCAGGGCTTGATTTCATCATTGGAGTGACTGCCCCAGAAACGCTTCGAATAAACCGAATTCTTCAACGAGATAAAACGGATCTAGCTCAAGCAAAAAAACGAATGGACCAACAATTGGAGGAGTCGTTAAAAGTAAAATTATGTGATTTCGTTATCAACAACGACGAGACAACTCCTTTACTACCACAAGTGCTTAAAATAGATGAAGAGCTTAGGAAACGCGCAAGGCAAGCAACGCCTTCTCTATCCTAGCCCAGCCCTCTTTAATTTTTTCCCTACTATTAGCAAAAGAAAAACGTAGACAGTTAGGCTCTCCAAACGCATCTCCCATTACGGAAGAAACATGCGCTTTGTTGAGTAAGTACATTGATAAATCTGCCGCGTTGGTAATTTTTTCTTCTCCATCCCATCTTCCAAAATAGGCATGCATATCTGGAAAAATATAAAAAGCACCCTCTGGAGAAGAGCAATGAATGTCAGGAATCTTTGCCACCAATTCCATGACAAGTTCTCTCCTAGCAGCAAACTCTTTTACCATATCGTGCGTAGGTCGTAAGTCTTGCACAAGCGCTGCAATCGCTGCACGCTGCGCAATAGAATTAGTACCACTGGTAAATTGTCCTTGAATTTTTTCACAAGCCTTGGCAAGCTTTTCAGAAGCCGCAATGTACCCAAGTCTCCAGCCCGTCATAGCAAATCCTTTGCTGAGCCCATTTACAATTGCAACCCGATCGTAAAGAGAAGGAAAAGACGCAATGCTAGTATGGTTGCCTACAAAATTGATATACTCATATATCTCGTCAGAAATAATAGTAATAGCTGGATATTTTTCAAAGACACGGACCAAATCAGATAATTCCTTTTCACTATACACGGCTCCACTGGGGTTACAAGGAGAAGAAAATAAAAATACCCTTGTATTAGGTGTTATCGCAGCCTCTAATTGTTCGGGAGTAATTTTAAAACCGCTTGCGGGGTTTGTTCTAATCTCCACCACTTTTCCTCGAGCAATTTTCACTAGTTCGCTATAGGTGACCCAGTACGGAGTAGGTATAATCACTTCCTGCCCTTCATCAACTAAGGATAGAGTTAAGTTGGCCAAGCTTTGTTTAGCCCCTGTTGAAACTACAATTTGCGTGGGTTTGTATTCCAACTTATTATCCCGTTTCAACTTGGCACATACTGCTTCACGCAAATCCAAATATCCTGGCACGGGCGTATAATGACTCCAATTTTCTTCGATTGCTTGAATAGCCGCCTTTTTGACGTGATCAGGCGTGTCGAAATCTGGTTCTCCCAGACTTAAATCAATCACATCAATACCCTTGGCCCTTAATTCCCGGCCCAATTTGGCCATTTTCAGGGTTTCCGGTTCGTTAAATCGATCTAAAAGTGATGATAAGTGTAACATTTTAGTAGGTATAGATGCTGAGCAAGATACAGTAAAGTAAAATTCCAACAGGGGAAACAGGGCGTTTTTTATGCCCAAAATCCCCTGAAAAAGCTATATTTGCCGTCCTTTAAAATTCAGTAAATCAATACTCATGCAACTGAAAGGTTTGGTTCGTTTTTTTACCGCACTGCTGATCATCTATTCTTTATACCAGCTCTCATTCACTTGGCTGGTGCAGAAATTTGAAAAAAAGGCCATTGACAAGGCCGTACAGTATGTTAGCAAGGCTTATCCAGCCCCCGCTGTAAAATATCCAGGCAACAAGGATTCCCAAGCTGTTTGGCAGGAGTTTCTTGACACCCGTAAAAGAAACTATCAGGACAGCTTGATTAAAGCCAGCGAAAATGAAACGGTGACCTACAGCATCAATGGAGCCATGAGCTACAAAAAAGCAAAGGAAGAGGAATTAAACCTGGGCCTTGACCTACAAGGGGGAATGAACGTGACCCTAGAAGTTGAGATGTCCGGCCTCCTTCGTTCTTTGGCCAACAACTCAGCAGATCCGTCTTTTTTGAACGCCATTCAGAACGCTGATCTTAGAAAGGCAAACAGTGATGCTGATTTTATCACATTATTTATTCAAGAGTATCGCAA
>CAYFLE010000070.1:0-757 GCA_964343645.1 uncultured Chitinophaga sp.
ACCAGTAAAAAAATGCCTCCGAAGTAAAATATCGGGAGCCTCCAGTCAATAGCTGTTGCGTATACGGCAACAAAAACTATTCCAATAATGACGGGGAAAAGGACATTGATAAAGGAGGAAACCAGTCTTTCAGTGTCAACACGCACTTTTTGGAGTATGCTTAAAGTTTCTCCGCTTCGGGCGTCTTCAAATTCTCGAAAAGGAAGTTTCATGGCATGCTGTAGTCCCTCGGTAAATACAGCGGCTCCAAATTTTTGTGTAATCAAGTTTAGGGTATAATCTTGAAAAGCTTTAGCGATTCTACTTAACATCGCCACCGACACAGAGGCCGTTAGCAAGGCCAACACGCCATAATGCGGATTAGCTTGAAACGAGAAAAAGAACTGTTGATAGCTATATTGATCTGCATGTTGAGAAAAATGATTGGCCAGATTCACCAATTTTCCAAATAAGATGGGGTCCACGAGTGAGAAACCAATATTGGTGGCAGACAATAGCAAAACAAGGGTAACCAGCCAGCGATGGGGCTTTAAATATCGAAAAAGTACTTTCATGCGCGCCTATTAAAGTGCTGCAAATTTCGTTTAAAATCATCATCTAAAATTTAAATTTATATAGACGGTTTATCCAAACTTCTGTATTGAAGCGCCTCGGCTAAGTGGAAGGAATGAATCCTTTCTTTTTGGTCGAGATCAGCAATCGTTCTTGCAATTTTTAAAACTTTCTCATAGGCCCTTGCGGAGAGACTTAATTTTTT
>CAYFLE010000070.1:767-4950 GCA_964343645.1 uncultured Chitinophaga sp.
GTCCAAGGCGCAAGCGGCTTGTAAGACCGCCCCGCTGGCCTGCCCATTGCATTGGATCCCTTTGTGCGCTTTCCATCTTTCTTGTTGTTGATTGCGGGCTTCGATTATTCGTTGTCGAGTGGAAGAACAGTGCTTGGTAGTAAGTGCATCCTTTTTAATCAAGTCAACCTCACTGATTGGCGTCACTTCTACTTGCAAATCGATACGATCTAGGAGTGGTCCAGAAATTTTATTTCGGTATCGGAGGATTTGACCGGGAGGACAATTACAGGCTTTAGTGGGGTGATTATAAAAGCCGCAAGGACAAGGATTCATCGCTGCGATTAATTGAAATGCGGCTGGATATTCCACATGCGTTCCTCCTCGGGAGAGAACAATTCGTTGTTCCTCTAGCGGCTGCCGAAGCGCTTCTAATACGTTGCGTCGAAATTCTGGCAGCTCATCTAAAAACAAAATTCCATTGTGAGACAAAGTGATTTCTCCGGGTAATAAGAGTCGGCCTCCTCCAATCAATCCCGCATCAGATAATGAATGATGCGGATTCCGGAAAGGTCTTTTCAGTTGGTGAGGGTGAATGTTTTCTCCTTGTCCAACCGCCGATAAAATTTTATAGGTCTGCATAGCTTCTAGTGAAGAAAGTGGAGGGAGCAACGCCGGTAATTTTTTTGCCAGCATAGTTTTGCCCGCGCCAGGGGGACCAATGAAAAGTAGGTGATGGCCGCCCGCCGCTGCTATTTCTAAGGCTCGTTTAGAAAATTCCTGTCCATAAATTTCTTCTAATGGATCCGTCTGTGTCATCCAATCAATTTCTTTTTTTGCGGAATATTCGTAAAGATGCAATGCGTGCTTTTCCTTGGAAAAAAATTGTATGACGTCATGAATATGAGTGGCTCCCCAAATTTTAAATGAGCTCTGCAAACAGAGTTCTTTTAAATTTTCATAGGGGAGAATGATACCTTCAAATCCATCTTGTTGCGCTTGCAATGCAATGGGTAGAGCCCCTTTAATGGAACGAATGGTCCCATCTAAGGCGAGTTCTCCCATCAACGTATATTTTTTTAATAAAGTAGTTTCCTTGAGTTGGCCAGATGCGGCTAAAATGCCCAGCGCAATGGGTAGATCAAAAGCAGCGCCACTTTTGCGCACATCGGCGGGAGCTAAATTGATAACAAGTTTGGTGCGTGGAAAACGGTAGCCATTTGTTTTAAATGTGCTTTCAATTCGTTCCATACTTTCCCTGATCGCACTATCCGGAAGCCCCACCATTGTAGAGGACTTGCCGGTTAATAGCCAATTTACTTCAATGTGAATACAATAAGCTTCAATACCTACTAGGGCACTCCCATACACCGTAACAAACATGTAATAATTTACAGCGCCTGGACAGTTTTGTCAAGAGGGGCAAAATAGAGTAGGAGTAGTTTATTTCTAGGAACAACTACGCTCTGTCAAACTGAAGTCGCTGACCTGTTTGTTGATTGACAAATTCTCCATTGGAGTAAATCAAGGATCCGCTGACAAAGGTTTTTTTGATTTGAGCGGGTAGGGTCATTCCCTCGAGTGGACTCCAACCACATTTGTATAGCAAATTAGATTTTTCCACGTGCGTGCTTTGATGTAGATCAACTAATACTAAGTCAGCAAAATAACCTTCCCGGATATAGCCTCGCTCTTTGATTTGAAAACAATCGGCAACCGCATGACTCATTTTTCGTACGATGGTCTCCAATGAAATTTTACCTTCTCGATAATAGTGCAGCATGAGTAATAGTGGATGTTGTACGAGTGGTAAACCTGCATGTGCTTTTTCGTAGGGTTCATTTTTTTCTTCCCAGGTATGAGGTGCGTGATCGGTTGCAATGACATCTAATCTGTCATCCAATAACGCTTTCCATAGCGCTTCGCGATTATGTCCAGCTTTGATAGCCGGATTACATTTGATCAAATTTCCTAAGCGTGCGTAATCAGTTGCTGTAAAATGTAAATGATGAACACATACCTCAGAGGTTATGCGTTTTTCTTTCAGCGGAAGTAAATTGCCAAACAAAGCCAGTTCTTTTTCGGTAGTGAGGTGAAGAATATGAAGTCGGGTATTGTATTTAGTCGCCAATTGTACTGCATAAAGTGAAGAGGCATAGCAGGCCTCCTCGTCTCGTATCAACGGGTGGTCTGCCGCTACCAAGGGAGAATTGCTTTCCTTTCTCTTTTCCAGATTTCTTTTGATTATTGTTTCGTCTTCACAGTGAGTAGCAATCAGTAATTCTGCATTTTTAAACACACGATCTAATGTGTTTGGATTGTCTACTAACATATTTCCCGTACTGCTTCCCATAAAGATTTTAATTCCGCAGATCTCATTCTTTTTTTCATTGGTGCGCAATACCTCTTCGGTGTTTTCATTGGAGCAGCCCATGAAAAAAGAGTAATTAGCAAGTGAGCTATTTGCTGCAATTTTATATTTATCCTCAAGTAATTCCTGTGTGAGCGCATTCGGTATTGTATTAGGCATTTCCATAAAACTGGTCACGCCACCGGCTACCGCTGCTTTTGCCTCAGTGGCAATACAAGCTTTATGGGTTAGTCCTGGTTCTCTAAAATGAACTTGGTCATCAATACATCCTGGTAATAGATGCTGATTTGTACCGTCAATTTCTATTACTTTTTCTGCTGTTTCAATATGGGCGGCAATTTTTTCGATGCGGCCTTTTTTTATTAAAACATCCGCCGTTTTAATTGAATTTTCGTTGACTACTTGTGTGTTTCGAATAATATAGCTAGACATAAGCTGACCGTTCAATATTCAGCCTGCAAGTTACGCAATCGGAGGGAGAGGATTTAACCTTCTAAGTGAATGGAGAAAACGATCATCCTAGATTGTATACGGTCAATCACATTGGAAAAACGTAGATTTTCATCCCGGGCATGCACATTCCGGACCCCGTTGCTGATTTTGATTTCAGGCGAAAAAATAAAGGTGGGGAAATAAAAGTTAAAGCCCAATCCAAACTCTGGTCCCCAATCATTTTTTTCAATTTTTACTAGTTCTTCGGCTCTTTTTGCGCGGGCATTACTTGCCATATCTATATCCCCCTTAATCCCGGCCAAGGTGTATACTCTAAAATTTCCTATTCGATCACTTTGGAATTTGACATGAATCGGGAAAGACATAATCACTGACTCTACTTGTTTGGTGACTTCTGTTTCATTAAACGAAGAAGGATCAGGGTAGCTAAGTTTATACCGAATACTTCGGTCAGCAAAAAATAGCTGGGGATTGAATCGAAATTGAAATCGATTGGAAAGTCGAAGTGTACCTGAAAGTCCGAGAGAAGCGCCTCCAGTATTGTTGGGTTCTGCCACCAGCACGCTATCATTTTGTAAAAACTGGGGATGCAAGCTGCTATGAAAGCGAGCGCTATTTCCAGCAATAGTGATTCCAAAATAATAGGGCTTACTATCGTGATCAGAAAGATTTATTTCCAAATTACTTTGACTGAACTGTGCCTCCGCACAAGTCCCCATACTCGTTGCTAAAAGCAGCGCGAGAATTAATCTTTTTGTGCGGTGTAAATACAACATATTCCTAACGTCAGTGATTCAAAATGGATTTGAGTATAGCCAGCTTCTTGTAATAAATCGCAAAAGTCATTTCTGTCGGGGAATGCGTTTGTCGATCTGTTTAAATAAGTGTATGCTTGATGGTCCGTATGGAAAAGCCGAGCAAAAAATGGCGCTAGTTTTTGCATGTAAAAATTATACATCCATTTGATTAGCGGATTTTTTGGTGTCGAAAATTCTAATACCATCAATTGGCCACCTGGTTTTAGTACTCTTTTCATTTCACGCAATCCAGCGGGGAGATTTTCAAAATTTCTAACACCAAATGCGACCATCACGGCATCAAACGTATCGGAAGGTTTATTTATTGTTTCTGCATCGCCAGTTTCAAGGCTAATTTGGCTAGACAGTTGAAGGGTATTGATTTTTTCACGCCCTTGCGCCAACATTCCCTCTGAAATGTCGATTCCCGTGATATGGGAAGGCTTTCCCATTTTATAGGCCATGATGGCTAAATCACCGGTTCCTGTGGCCACATCCAAAATCATTTGTGGCTGGTTTTTTAGTAATCGCTTCAGTGCTTTTTTTCGCCGAGCGGTCCGCAATGGGCCCGGGTAGCAGGCGC
>CAYFLE010000070.1:4960-7147 GCA_964343645.1 uncultured Chitinophaga sp.
TTTTTTCGCCAGTAACGATCCACACGTGCCGACAAAAAACGGTTCATAAAGTCATAGCGCTTAGCAATTCGGTTGAACATTTCAGCAACCTGAATTTTTTTCGCTTGATTAGAGTTGGAAAGGGGTGTAATCGAATCGTGTGGCAGTGACATTTTGCAAATGTACGTTGACTATTGGACTGAATACACGTACTTCGTGTTTACAATGAAAAAACAGCCCAATTTCCAGGCGCGGTATGTTATTAGCAGTGAGACGCACAAACAGTGTCCAAAAGCTGATCGCCCGGAGTTTGCCTTTATTGGGCGGAGTAATGTGGGGAAGTCCTCGCTGATAAATTTGATAACCGGGTCTACCAAATTGGCAAAAACGGCTGCTACACCAGGAAAAACCCGGTTGATTAATCATTTTGAGATTATTGACGACGATAAAAAAAAATGGTATCTGGTGGATTTGCCTGGTTATGGGTATGCAGCTACTGTGTCGCAAAAGGCGCGTCGTAATTGGGGAAATATGATTGAGTCCTATATCCGAAAAAGAGAAAATTTGCTCAATTTATTTGTACTTATCGACAGCCGACACGAGCCGCAAGCGATTGATGTGGAGTTCATCAATCAGCTAGGTGAATGGAAAATTCCTTTCAGCTTGATTTTTACAAAAACAGATAAAAATAAACCGGGCGCCACGCAACGGAATGTAGAGCAATTTGGCAAGCGACTATTGGAAACCTGGGAAACATTACCGCCACTATTTCTAACTTCTTCGGTAAAAAAAGAGGGAAGAAAAGAAATTCTAGTATTTATTCAACAGCTATTAAAAAGCGGAGCTTAATTCACTATTTTATTGGCGCAACTGGTGCTCGCAAATGCCTCCGGCTTTGCTTTAAAGGCAAAACCCATTCCCAATATATACCCCATCGCCTCCCGTAAGGCATCATTACTTTTAAACTGTGGATTTGTATTGATGTCTGCATGTACTTCCATGTCTACATCGTATTGGTTGAATAACGGACAAAGTTGATACGCTATCTCAATGCTTTTGGATACCTCTGTCAACATTCTTTCTTTAATTGTGAAAGTTTGTCTCGTTTTTTCATTGGAGATAAACATAAATCCGCCTTGTCCTTCCCGCAGAAATACAATAACGGTGGCAAACTCGGTTTCTTTTCCTTTTACTTGCGAATCAGTGCCAATGCAAACTTTTAATCGATAACCTTTATCAGTTTCACGCTGAATAGCTTTTTCCACTGACTCAAAAATGGGTGACTCAAGGGGATCGCCATTAAATTTTCTCCATTCCATGGGTAATAGGTTTACCTAATTTACTCAGGAATCAATCAATTCAACGGTAAGCTAGCTAGAAGATATGCACAGTCCCTTATTGGGATTGTGCATTGTATTTAATATTGCCCAGTATGTAACAGGACGAGTGTGCAGGCCTCCATTGTTTTAATTCCTTTTTGTTCTGCCAGCGCAGCTAATTCCTCGTTCTCCGTGCCAGGATTAAAAATGAGACGCTTTGGTGCAAGCCCTAGAATATACTCGTAGTAGGGCTTTTGTCTTTCAGGAGATAAATATAGTGTGACTGTATCAATCGCTGGACAAGGAATTTGATCTACTTCGATCAACGTAGTTCCTACCTTGCCTTTTCTCGCCCCAATCGCCCATACTGGATGGTGATGCGTTTGTAAATCACAAATGGCACGATAACTATATCGCTCTGGATTTTCTGATGCGCCCAATACAAGGGTGGGTTTTAAAATAGACATATCCAAAATTACTAGAATCTTAGTTCGCGATGGTAATGCTCATTGTTTTCATTACTTTTCCACTATGAAAAAATGGGTTGTCTGTTTGTTATTTCAGGTTTCCTTGTTTGCGCATGCGCAACGTGCTCCTTTTCGATTTGCCTTTGTAACAGATACGCATATCGGCTCGCCTGATGGAGTAGCGGAAGAGGATTTGCGAAGAACCGTTCGAGATATCAATGCGCAACCTGATCTTGCTTTTGTCTTGTTGACAGGAGATATTACTGAGTTAGGGACTAATCAGGAGTTGACATTGGCAAAAAAAATACTGGATAGCCTTCGTATTCCTTGGTACATCATTCCGGGTAATCATGATACGGGTTGGAGCGAAACAGGCGGCTTGGGCTTTATGCAAACATTTGGGATGGATCGGTTTAGTTTTA
>CAYFLE010000071.1:0-7061 GCA_964343645.1 uncultured Chitinophaga sp.
TATGATGCGAGTGGAGTTGGAACTACATTAATGACGGGTCCTCGGGTGAAACGAACTTGGAATATTGGAAAGACGAATGCCAATGCCAGCAGTGGAATTAATTTATCATTTAATTGGAATGTGGGTGAAACCGCTGGTACGATCACTACAGCTGCACTATATCACTTTGAATCTGGCGCTTGGGTGAAGCAAACGGGAACTACTACTAGTCCAACTAGCACTTCATTGTCCTATACAGGATACACTGGTACCTTTTCGCCTTTTGCTATAGGAGATGCAAATATTAACCTTCCGCTGACTTGGTTAAGCTTTACCGCCGCCAAACTTCAAAATGGTGTTCAGTTGAATTGGTCTACTGCATCAGAGGTGAATACAAAAGATTTTGTGGTGGAGTATAGCACTAACACACAACAGTGGTCGCCATTAGGATCAGTAGTAGCGTCTACCAATAGCACCACCGTACAAAATTATTCTTACTATCACGCGAGCCCTTTAAAAAATAACACCTACAACTACTATCGAATTTTACAACGTGATCTGGATGGTAAATTCAGCTACAGTAAGATTGTAAGTATTGTGTTTAATGAGCCTGGGCCTGACATGAGCGTCTATCCAAATCCCGTGAGTGATGTGTTGACGGTTTATTTAGCCGAATCAAAACTCGTATACTTGAGTAATGCAGCGGGTTCCATTGTATGGAAGTCTACGTTGCCTGCTGGTAGAAATCAAATCCCCGTTCGTCAATTTAGTAAAGGGGTATATGTGCTAACTGCCGATAAGCAGTCCTATCGAGTGATCATTCAATAGTCATTAACCACCTCTCATCTTTCTGCTGAGCAATCGCCAGCCTACTTGTGCCCAATGGGACACCTTTTTTTGTAATAGTACACCAGGACTTAACGAGATTTTCAAGTCTTTCCACGCGGTACGAATTTCTTTTTCCTGCTCGAGTAATTGTACGCGCAGTTTTAATTTTTCGTGTTCAATATCTTGAATGCGTCTAATTTTTTTCATCGTCCTCGTCTTTAAATAAAGCGCGAATCAACAAATTCATAATGGGAATCCGTAGCCAGCGATCACGGGTTAACCAACCCCATCCGCCTAGCACTAAAATCAATCCACTCACTATAAAAAATCCTAGCCAGTAGTTTTCTAGCCAACTTCCAATCAAGAGGGCTATGCCAATACAGATCATGGTAAAAAACAAAAAAAACACCAGCGCTGCCAGCAACACGGCAATCAACACAGTCAGCACGCTGGCTGTTTTTTCTGCAGTTGATAACTTAAGCTGTGACAACCTGGTGTTCAGGTAGGCTTTGAGTCGGTTAACCAACTCTTCGATTTTGTTCAATTCTTCTGACATGACCTAAAGGTAAGAAGGCCTGCTCTTAGATCACACCTTCATACTCCTCTTCGGCCTGTTTGACTTTTTCGTCTAGTTTCTCTTTGCCCCACTTCAGTTTTTCGTCCACTTTGGCACGTAGTTTCTTTCTTCCCTCCTGTAATTTTCGGCGGGTTTCCGAGCCCTTGTCAGGAGCGAACAAAACTCCCAACACACTGCCTATGGCAACCCCGGCTCCCAGCGCTACCATTAATTTTGAAATCATTTTCATACCCTGCATTTTGTTTTTCTCTAAATTCATTGACAATCTACACGCTATTAATCTGATTTTATATGATGTCATTCAATAAGCACACTGATTCCGCTCAATCTTTTATTAGCTACATCGTACTTAGTTTTTATTTGATCCTTAGCGGGGGACTAGTTTCGATTGCACAAAATAAAAATGAAGCGCTGCTGCCAACTATTTTAGCGGGAGCTACTTCAGCACCTGCTCGTCAGGTATTGGCTAATCCAAGTGAGTATCGGTTACAAATTATTTACACGCAAATTGACCGTGATAAAAAGGGAGTGCCTCACTTTACGAATCACACGTTTAACTTGGATCCAAATCTTTATTTCAATCCGGCTTCAATGGTAAAAATGCCACTGGCATTTTTGTCATTGGAAAAATTGAATCAACTCAATGCGCCTGGTGTCGATAAGTTCACGAAAATGACTTTTGATAGTAGCTATCCTCGGCAAGTGGCACTCAAAAGGGATTTATCTGCTGCTGACTCTACTGCATCCATTGCGCATTTTATCAAGCGTGCTTTTTTGATTAGTGAAAATGATCCCTATAATCGGATGTATCAATTCATGGGTCAGGGGCCGATCAATCAACTTCTCCATCAAAAAGGATATACTTCTACACGGATTACTCGGCAGTTTATGGGTTATACCGAAGAACAAAATCGCCATACGAATGCGATTCGTTTTTATGACAAAAAAAATCAAGAAATCTATTTTCAAGAACCCGGTTACAACACCGATAGTTTTTCATTCCCGTCTCCCATTCTCATTGGCAAAGCGCACATCAATCGAGACGAGCAATTAGTACAAGGTCCTTTTGATTTTACCAAGCATAATTCGATATCCCTTTCGGATATGCAAAAAATGTTGCAGGCGGTGGTTTTTCCATTGTCAGTCCTTAAAAAAAGTCGGTTTGCTATTAGTGAGGCGGATCGTTTGTTCTTACTGCAGTATTTGTCTCAATTCCCCTCAGAAACTACGTATCCTAAGTATGACACCTCAGTATACTACGATAGCTATGTGAAGTTCTTTTTCAACGATTCTACCCACCAAATGCCAAAAGGGGTGCGCGTTTTTAACAAGGTGGGCTGGGCCTATGGCTTTTTGACGGATGTGTCCTACGTGATAGATACTGTTGAACAAATCGACTATTTTTTATCTGCAACATTATACGTAAATAGCGATGGGGTAGTCAATGACTCTAAGTATGATGAGGAAACCATTGGTTTCCCCTTTTTGAGAGAGTTAGGTGCGTTGATTTATCAGTACGATAGAAATCGTCGTCGCCCACTTCGTCCTAACATAGGATTACAGGGTGTTCACTATGAAAAACGAGATTGGCAAGATTCCCGCCCTGCCGCACGAAATGCTGACAATTAGTTTTATTGAGAATCAATCACCTATGACTATATTGCGGCCCCGGAAAAAAAAGACAGAACTTTTTTGCATGGGGATTGTAGTATAGACATGAACGCGTTTACCATAAAGGATTTGGAGAACCTCTCCGGGGTCAAGGCGCACACGATAAGGATCTGGGAGCAGCGTTACAATTTCTTGAAGCCTCAACGGACAGAGACGAACATCCGTTATTATTCTAATGAGGAGCTCAAGACCATTCTCAATATTTCCTTGCTCAATAAGTATGGGTTCAAAATTTCGCACATAGACCGAATGTCTCAAGAGGAGATTGGTCAGCGGATCCTTTCATTGACGGATACGGATGCTATTCAGGAGCGTAATGTGAATGAATTGCTGAAGGAGATGATCGACTTGAATGTGGAACGTCTCGACAAGATTATTTCCGAGCATATTGCGCTCAAAGGGCTGGAGCGTTCTATGATGAAATTGTTGTTCCCCTTTTTGGAGAAAATTGGCATTCTTTGGTTGACGGGTCATATCAATCCAGCGCAAGAACATTTAGTGACCAATTTGATTCGTCAAAAGATGATGGTAGCGATTGATAAAACGCCTATTCCTGTCAATCCTCAAAAAAATATCTTACTCTTTTTGCCTGAGGGAGAATATCACGAGTTGGGCTTGTTATTCCTTTGCTATTTGATGAAGACAAAAGGGATTGGAGTGATTTATGCGGGCGCTAATATTCCTTTCAAAGACGTGGCTTATATTATTAACTTGAAGAAGCCAGAGTATATCTTCTGTCATCTTACTTCTACTGTTTCTAATTTCTCTATGGAACGTTTCTTAGATAAGTCGTCTCATTATTTCACAGGTACTCCGTTGATTGTTTCGGGCTTTCCGATTTTGAATTACAAAAAACAAATTCCCAATGGAATTCAGTTCAAGTATTCGTTGACGGAGATGATGGATTTTATTAATCAACTGGCTGTTTAAGGGGCCAATCTTTCAATTTTCCAATTATTGACATTCTCTCGCGTATAGCAAATGCGGTCGTGCATGCGACTCGGTCTGCCTTGCCAAAATTCTATTCTTATAGGCTCTACTCGATAGCCGCCCCAATGCGGTGGACGTGGTATTGGGGATTGCCCTTGATATTTTTTTTCTACTTGTGCAAAGTTTTCTTCTAGCCATTCTTTACTCGCTACTACTTTGCTTTGTGGAGAGGCCCAAGCGCCAATTTGACTACCCACTGGTCTGCTATGATAATAGGTATCACTTTCTGCTGTAGCAATGGGAGCGGCTACTCCGTTGATACGAACCTGTCTTTCTAATTCTTTCCAAAATAAAAGAAGTGAGCATTGTGGATGCGCGGCTAATTGATTTCCTTTGGCGCTATCGTAGTTAGTAAAAAAGACAAATCCTTTTTCATCGTATCCTTTCAAAAGCACAATTCGTGATTCAGGGTAACCACTCTCACTAATGGTAGCCAACGTCATTGCATTTACCTCATCAATATCCGCTTCTGTTGCCTGTTTCCACCAATGCGTGAATTGGGTAAATGGGTTAGCGGCTACTTCCTTTTCGCTCAGCGAATGCATGGCGTAGTCTCGGCGTAAATCAGCGATTGGGTTTTGTGCCATAATGGATGCTGTAAAGATACAACTCATATAATTGGTTTGCTCCAAGTGTAACTAATCTCGCGGTCCCTTCGTAATTTTAGTTCATAGTCAATTGCCTATGCATTCCATCATTGATGCAAATCGAGTCAGACAGCTTTTTTTAATCGCCTTAATTCTTTTCATTGGGGTAGTACTGTTTAGAGAGCTAGCTACTTTTTTGCCAGCACTTTTGGGTGCGTTGACCCTTTATATACTACTGCGTTCCTTTTATTTCCGGTTGACAGAAGTTAAAAAATGGAAAAAGGCTCCAACAGCACTACTCTTGATGTTAATTTCTCTGCTAGTGATTTTATTCCCCATTGCTTTATTGTTGCAAATGTTATCTGGAAAAGTTGCTTACGCATTAGCGCACTCTGGCGAATTGGTTACCTCCTTAAAACAAGTAGTGTCTGAAATCGAATTGCGCTATCATATCATTATTTTAAGTGATGAGAATATTAATAAAGTAGGAGCGTGGATGGCTTCTTTACTTCCTAAAATGCTAGGGGCAACCGTGAATTCTCTCTCTACTATCTTCTTTTTGTACTTCATTCTTTATTTTTTGTTTGTAGAAGGAAGGGCGTTTGAAAAAGCAATTTCTTCCTATATGCCTTTTCGTGCGGACAATGTAGGGTTGTTAGAAAAAGAAGTGCATTCGATGGTAGTCGCCAATGCAGTGGGGATACCTGTTGTTGCGTTTGTACAAGGAGTGGTTGGTTTGATCGGCTATTGGTTGATTGGTGTGCAGGAGCCATTTTTTTGGTTTGGTGTTACCTGTATTGCTGGAATGCTACCCGTCATTGGGGCAGCGCTAGCATATATCCCCTTAATCATCATTTTTTTAGCAAATGGTCAAATCGGCCAAGGGATTGCGATGATTATTTTTGGATTTGGTGTCATTGGTACAGTGGATAATGTGATGCGGTTTACGCTGTTGCGTAAAATAGGGGACGTGCATCCATTAGTTACGGTGTTTGGCGTCATTGCCGGGCTTAGCTTATTTGGATTTATCGGATTGATATTTGGTCCGCTGCTGATTTCATTACTCTTACTCCTGATTCGTATTTATCGCTCTGAGTTTGTGGCTAAACATTGAATAGAGCTATGAATCGTTTGCCCCTTTCGGATTGGCGAAATCTGATTTCAAAACTTAGTGTACGTCGAGTGCTCAATGCAACTAAAGTATTGGCCAGTTATTATTTTAGTAAATGGACAGGTAAGGCGGTACAATGGGGGCTACCTATTTCTATTTCTTTTGAGCCTACTACTTCTTGCAATTTGCGTTGTCCCGAATGTCCTAGTGGGCTCCGTTCTTTCACTCGGCCAACTGGTATGCTAGAACATGATTTTTTTCGAAGTACCATTGACCAATTACACCGTGAACTATTTTATTTGATTTTTTATTTTCAAGGAGAACCGTATCTCAATCCTGAATTTTTAGCAATGGTTCGCTACGCGGCAAATAAAAAAATATACACCGCTACTTCCACTAACGGGCATTATTTGACGGATGAACATGCACGCCGTACCATTGAAAGTGGGTTGGATCGATTGATCATTTCTATTGATGGTACTACACAAGAAGTTTACGAGCAGTACAGAGTGGGAGGTAATCTCCAAAAAGTGTTAGAAGGAACAAAGCGAGTAGTAGAATGGAAAAAGAAATTACAATCTAGTACACCTTTTATCATCTTTCAATTTTTAGTCGTAAAACCCAATGAACACCAATTGGAGGAGGCTAAACAATTAGCTGCGGATATGGGAGTGGATGCGATTTGGTTTAAGACTGCACAGATTTACGATTTTGAAAATGATCCGAATGGTTTGATTCCTACTAATTCAACCTACAGCCGCTATAAAAAAACAGCTGCGGGAACGGTGTTCAAAGGAAATTTGACTAATCATTGTTGGCGACTTTGGCATGATCCAGTCATAACCTGGGATGGATTAGTGGCTCCTTGTTGTTTTGATAAAGATGCATCTCATCAATTAGGAGATCTTAAGAATCAGCCATTTGCCACAATATGGCGCAGTGAAGCCTATCAGTCTTTCCGTACTAAAATTTTACAAGGGCGAAAAAATATAGATATCTGTTCCAATTGCTCCGAGGGAACAAAGGTTTGGGGAGACTAATTCTCGACACTTAATGTTTAAACATTAACTTTGCGGGGTGGGAATTGAACAGGACATACAACAATCGCAGTTTCGGAATCATTTTCAAAAAGCAGCTATCAACCTACTTTATACGAGTGGATGGTTGCGAGATCGTATGAAAGTGCTGTTTGATCGCGAAGACATCACTGCACAACAATTTAATATCCTTCGCATATTACGCGGTAGTTTTCCAACCCCTCTTTCAACCCTGCAGATTCGTGACCGAATGTTGGAAAAAATGAGTGACACGAGTCGAT
>CAYFLE010000072.1:0-7052 GCA_964343645.1 uncultured Chitinophaga sp.
CATTTTGCAATGAGACAAACCAATCGAGTGCGCGTGTCACAGAATGGTTCCAACTATAGTTTTCCAATAAAAACTGATGTCCCTTTTTAGCAATACGCAATCGCATTGCATCATCTTGAACCAATTGACTAACGGCTTGTATAATCGCCTGTGAATTTTGAGTGGGTATCAGCATTGCAGTATCTTGATCAACTGCATAATCTGCATGCCCTCCAATAGCCGTACAAATAACCGCACAACCACAGGCCATCGCTTCGGCAGGAGGCAACGCCCATCCTTCGCCTAAACTAGCAGAAAGAAAAATGGCATGTTGATTATAAAGTGCTGATAAATGAGTTGGCTTTTGAAAATAGTTAACCCATGCAGGTAATGAAGTAGGTCGAGGATAAACCCCGAAAAAAGTAAACTGTAGCGCCGGTATGTTCTCTTTCAGTTTTGATAATGCTCCTGCTATGTAAGCTGTTCCCTTTCTATTTTCTTCAGAGTATAAGGCCAACACGGAGGCAGCGGGACGCTCCGTGATAGGTTGCTGAATCGTAAAACTTGTAGTGTCAATCGCATTCGGTAATAATTGAACTGGAAGACCGGACTCTGTCTCCACTAATTTCACTAGCCAGGCCGAGATCGCTGCATGCTTGACAGGTAAGCGATAGGACGCTAACACTAGTTGTTCCTGCCCTCCCCAATTTTCAAAATCTTGGACCAGATTTATTGGAGTTCCTTTTGAGGGAGAAAGTTTTGCAATCGCATAGGTCATTTGCCACCAAGTTGAAAAAATAATATCTGCATCCGGAACAAATGCATCGGCTATTTCATCAACGATGCGTGCATCTACTTGCGCATGCAAAGGAAACCAAGAAGGCCTGGCAGCACCACGGAGTGTAAATATCAATCGCTTCCACCATAATGGCGATTTCATTTTTTTAAAGGGACGTTTCAATGCATGTAATACCACTACTGTATGCCCACTTTCTGAAAAACGATTGGCATACTCATACACAATACGCGCCCCCCCTACTGGTTTAGTAACAGGAAATGGAAGTATGAGGGTGATGCGCATTTGATTTAGACAGGTAATTGAATAGACGGATTAAAAAATAGTGCGGCCCCTGTAGCTTTCCAATTGATTAGTATAAACTTCCACCGGTGATTACGACGTTTGCGCAAAATGCGAAAAGGAAAAACAAACAGGTGCTTAAAAATATTTCTCCAGAATGAAAATTCACCTTTCCATTTTCTACGACAGTATAATTTATTGCGAATACCATAAAAATGCTTGAGTGCCTCTTGTGGCTTAGCTTCATAAATATCAGCGCTATAATTGGAAGCGGTTTTATGTAACACGACACTAGCAGAAACATAAATGCCCGCTAACCCACTTTCGGTAATACGCGTCGTGTATTCTGTATCATCAGCCCAAATAAAAAATTCACGAATCGGTAGCCCACAAGTTGCCACTGCTTGTTTGGAAATTAATAGCGAAACAAAACTAGCAGATCGCACTTCTCGACCATTCATGGAGGAAATGATTGATGACGATGATTTGAAATCCGGAATATTCATGAAGTGAGCTTGCCCATCAATCCAATTTGCCTGACTCACTAAAAATCCGACCGGAATAGATTGCTGTTGACATTTTTCAGCAACCTGTATTAATTCTTCTAGAGCCGTTGGTGTGGGAATCGTGTCGTCATCCATTGCCCAAATCCAATCGGCCCCTTGTTGGTAAGCTTGTTGAATCCCTGTAAAAAATCCACCCGAAGCTCCTTCATTATTCTGTGTGACTACTTGAACCTGTTGTGTAGCCAGCCAATCAGCCGTAGCATCGGTAGACCCATTATTAATCACTAAAATTTCCAGGGGCATTGTTTGCTGATGTAAGGCGGCGATGGCTTCTTGCAGCAATGGCAACCGATTATGCGTAACAATCAGGGCAACAATTTTCATTCGGGATAATTTTTTTGCAAAAACTGTCGCGCATGAACGCGAGCAGCTGCAATCACCTGGTGCATATCGTAATATTTATAATCGGCTAATCGTCCACCAAATTCAATATTCTTTTCTTGTTCCGCTAATGCTTTATAATTTTTATAAAGCGCATTATTTGTTTCATCATTCACTGGGTAATACGGTTCCAATCCTTTTTCCCAGGTCAACGGATACTCCCGTGTGATGATCGTAACCGGTTGCTTTCCAAATGCAAAATGCTTGTGCTCTAAAATACGCGTGTAGGGAACGTTTCGTTCAGTATAATTAACAACGGCTACACCTTGATAATTATCAACCGGTAATAGTTCTTCTTCAAAACGTAAACTTCGATAGGCCAATGTCCCTAGTTGATAATTATAAAATGCATCAATAGGCCCCGTGTAAAGTACATGTGAAGCCAGGCTATTAAAATAATTGCGATCACTTAAATAATCTTTATTCAATTCAACCACCGCACCTGCCAACAAACCCTCCGTCAATTTATTATATCCGCCTTCTGGGATTCCTTGATACTTGTCGTCAAAATAATTATTATCAAAGGTGAAGCGAACAGGCAAACGACGAATGATAAAAGAAGGAAGTTCATGACAGGGTCTCCCCCATTGTTTTTCAGTATACCCTTTTATCAATACTTCGTACACATCTTTCCCCACCAAGCTGATCGCCTGTTCTTCCAAATTACGCGGCTGTGAAATACCCGCCTTCCGAATTTGCTGCTGAATTTTTTCTTTTACCTGTTGGGGGTCACTGATGCCCCACAACTGATAAAAAGTATTCATATTGAAAGGGAGATTATAATATTTCCCTTGATACACCGCTAAGGGAGAATTAGTAAATCGATTAAAGGGAACAAATGAATTGACAAATTCCCAAGTGGCTGCATCATTGGTGTGAAAAATATGCGCACCATAAGTATGCACATCAATTCCTTCCTTATGCGTACAATAGGTATTCCCTCCAATATGTCCTCTTTTATCAATGACTAAACAGCGTAAGCCCCTTTGCTGAAGCGCATGGGCAAATACACTTCCATACAAGCCAGCTCCTACAATCAATAGATCATAGGTTGGTTTATTATCGTTTGAAGAGCTCAATGGATTGTGCGTTCAGCGTTTGTTGAATTTGATGAAAAAGTACAGGAACCGATGGTAGCTTTCCTGCACGCTGCAAATTGCGCAAATTCTTTCGACTTTGTCGAATAGCGGGAATCAATTTTAAAAAATCGACAAAAGAATAAAGTGGCACCCAACGAAATGTCAAGAATCGAAATAGTAATTCAAGTTTTAATTGTACGAACCAACTAAAAAGATAAATCCCATGCAGGTGAATCGCATGAAGTAAATATTTATTTCGGTTGTAGATGCGTTCTACTTGTTTCCTTCGGGCAGGATTACCCAAAGTAGAAGAAGTGCGATGACGACAAACCGCTCGATGCTCATAATAACTAGCATACCCTAATCGCCAAGCACGAAGAGATAATTCGGTGTCTTCTATATAAAAAGGTGAAAAACTTTCATTAAATCCCCCAATGGCCAAAAAGGTAGCCCGATTGATAAACGCATTGGCGCCGGATAAATAAAAACAAGGATAAGACGCTGTTGTGATTGGCCCGGTTGGAACAAAATCATAACTCGTTTTTATTTTGGCTCCTTGCAACACAGGATACTTCCCTCCATCTTGCATCGTATCAGTATCCCACCCCACAATTTGTCCGCTGACTCCTAAAATATTTTCATGCGTACAATACGGAAGCAATGATTCAAAATAGGTAGGAGTCAATTTTACATCGCTATTGAGCAATAACACCCAGGGATATTTTGCTGCAGTAATTCCTCGATTAGCTGTTTTTGAAAACCCCCCATTCTTCTGAATCGCTTCTATTCGAACAGAGGGGAATTGTTGCTGTAATAGTGAAACAGACAGGTCAGTAGAAGCGTCATCTACTACCATAATTTCATAGGGAAGAAGCGTCGCTTGTAGCGCTGCCTCCGCAGCAGGTAGAATTTTTGGCAGTAGCTCCACGCCATTATAATTTGGAATCACTACTGAAATCCCTGCGATCTTTTGCATGGGTTAAAATTAGTGCGTTTCCCGCTTACCTTTGAATAGCAGGAATAGTAATAAATGAATGGGGCTACTTCCATAGAACAAATTCAATCGGGTGACAGGAAATTACTGGCACGTCTTATTTCGGTGATTGAAAACGAACAAGACGGCTATGAAGACCTATTGAAAATTTTACCCCCGGGCGCTACGCCGGTCATTGGTATTACAGGCCCCCCCGGTGCAGGAAAAAGTACATTGGTCGATAAACTAATTGGCCATGCGGTAGAACAAGGAAAGAAAGTAGCTGTTCTTTGCGTGGATCCTTCTTCGCCCTTTCATCAAGGAGCTATTTTAGGGGATCGTATTCGATTAACCTCTTGGTACACCCATCCGCATGTGTATATACGTTCATTAGCCACCCGCGGTTCTCTAGGTGGTCTGCATCCAAAAATTATTGAAATCAATGAGCTCTTGCAACAGGCAGGCTTTGATTTCATTTTGATTGAAACCGTTGGGGTTGGACAAAGTGAGGTAGAGATTGCTGCGCTTGCCGATGTTACTGCAGTGGTATTAGTACCTGAAGGCGGTGACGAAATTCAAACGATGAAGGCAGGTTTGATGGAGATAGCCGATTTGTTCATAGTTAATAAATCTGATCGGCCAGATGCGATCCGGTTTGTCAATCATTTAAAATTGATGTTGGCGCCTGCTTTTGCACGACAACAACAAGAAATTCCCATTCTACAAACGACAGCCACCAGTAATGAAGGAGTGGCAGAGGTATATGAAACCCTTGATCGATTAGCCCATTCAGTACAAGAAAATGAAAAAAGAATTTGGCTACTAGCCGAACGTGCCTATCGATTGATTGAAGCCCGACGCATGAAAGAAGTAACCCGAGAACACCTTTTTGAAAAAATAAAAGCAGAGAAACAAAAAGGGAATTTCAATTTATATCAGTTCGCCAACCAATTTTGATCAGTTGAGCTGATTGTTCTTCCACCAACGATAACCAATATATCCCACAATGGCAAAGGGTGCAAATGCCAAATAAAGAATTCCCGTATTCATTCCCTGTGCCGGACCTTCCCCTAATTGTTGCGCTGTTTTAGTACAAATGGAACATTGTGCCCACAACACAGGGGTTGTATAAAAAAATAAAAGAAAGACAATAATTCTTTTCATACTTCGGCACTTACAAAATTAAAATCAAGAAGCTTCTGCTTCCATTCTCTTTTGTACTTTCTTACGCTCTTCTTCATTCAACACCACTTTACGCATGCGAATGAAATTAGGCGTCACTTCAATACATTCGTCTTGTTGAATATATTCCATACACTCTTCCAGCGTCATCAACGTTTTGGGAGCGATGCGCGTAGCATCATCGCTTCCACTGGCACGGTGGTTCGTTAATTTTTTTGCCTCAGTAACATTCACCACTAGGTCACCCGGTTTGATATTTTCTGCAACAATTTGACCCGCATACACTTCTTCACCTGGTTCAATAAAAAAAGTTCCTCGGTCTTGTAATTTGTCTATAGAATATCCAGTAGAACGCTCTTGGAATTTAGAAACTAATACTCCGTTATTACGTCCAGGAATGGGGCCTTTCCAGCCTTTATACTCACTGAAACGATGTGCCATTACGGCTTCTCCCGTAGTAGCCGTTAACATTTGTGTTCTTAATCCGATCAACCCACGTGAAGGAATATCAAATTCCAAGTGTTGCATTTCTCCTTTGGTTTCCATCACTAACATTTCCCCTTTCCGACGGCTCACTAGATCAATCACTTTAGAGGCAAATTCCTGAGGTACGTCCACTACCAAATTTTCGTAAGGCTCACACTTTCTTCCATCAATGTCCTTCACAATCACCTGTGGTTGTCCAACTGTTAACTCATAACCTTCACGGCGCATGGTCTCAATCAAAATACCCAAGTGAAGAATTCCTCTTCCGTATACCAGGAAGCTGTCTCCCTCATCGGTATCCTGCACTTTTAATGCCAGATTTTTTTCCATCTCTTTCATCAACCGATCGCGCAGGTGACGAGACGTAACAAATTTTCCATCCTTCCCAAAGAAAGGAGAGTTATTGATGGAGAACAACATGTTCATTGTGGGTTCGTCCACACTGATTACAGGCAATGCCTCGGGATTTTCAGCATCTGCAATAGTATCTCCGATATTAAAATCTTCAATCCCTACTACCGCACAAAGATCACCGGCCATTACCTCGGTAACTTTTTTCTTTCCCATTCCCTCAAACACATATAATTCTCTAACACGTGATTTTTTAATTGATCCATCGGCCTGCATGAGTACAATCGGCTGGTTTTCTTTGATAGAACCGCGACTGACTTTACCAATCGCAATACGTCCCAAGAAAGAAGAATAATCCAATGAAGTGATTTGCATTTGCAAAGGACCCTCTGCTACTTTAGGAGCAGGCACATGCTTAAGAATGCCATCCATCAAAGGAAGAATATTGTCAGTAGCTTCTAAAGAATCATTAAACCATCCATTTTTACCACTTCCGTAGTACGTAGGGAAATGTAATTGCTCCTCCGTTGCATCCAAATTGAAGAATAATTCAAATACCGCATCATGTACTTCATCCGGACGACAGTTTGGTTTATCAACTTTGTTGATTACTACAATAGGATGCAGGTTGAGTTGTAAGGCCTTTTGCAATACAAAACGAGTTTGCGGCATAGGACCCTCAAATGCGTCTACTAATAGAATTACCCCATCAGCCATTTTCAACACACGCTCTACCTCTCCTCCAAAATCGGCGTGGCCTGGTGTATCAATTACATTGATCTTAACGTCATTATAGGTAACAGCAGCATTCTTACTAAAAATGGTAATTCCGCGTTCACGCTCTAGGTCATTGCTATCCATGATCAATTCACCGGTCTCCTGGTTTTCACGAAAAACCTTGGTAGCATGAAGAATTTTGTCCACGAGTGTAGTTTTACCGTGGTCAACGTGTGCAATGATGGCGATGTTCCTAATTT
>CAYFLE010000073.1:0-7043 GCA_964343645.1 uncultured Chitinophaga sp.
TCGTCTCTTGTACTAATTAGCCTTTGATTTATTCCTATAATTTATATTATGTTAAGTATTAGGCAATAAAAGAAACCACCCTAAGGTGGCTTCGGTTGATTAGTTTTTAATTGACTCGTAACGGTCGTTCCATTTCTTTTCCTCAGCCTCCCATTTTGCTTTGTCCGCCAGATTTTTAGATTTACCTGCTAATGCCTTTTTGAAGCCATATATGTCAGATAGATATCCACAAACCTTTTTATACTGCTGTTTATCTCTAGAATCAAGAGTACCCTTTTCGGTTCTTTCAGCAAATATGGCAGCGGCTGCTAAATATGGCTCTCTGGCGCCATCCATGGTATCTCCATATTCCTTATCCAACGCATCTCTTTTAGCGACATCTTCTTTGGATGCCATGGTTCCTGGCTTTGTACGAGCTTTCATGTCTTGGGCATGTTTATCCCTTTTGGTATTTACTCTGGCAGACTTATTAATGAAATGGTCGCCGATATATAAAAAAGGTATTTCATTACCAGCTTTCGCAGTTGATGATCTTGTAAAAGCATCCACCATCTTTTTTTCTAGTTCATTGAAATTTTCAGGCAAAATAGCACCTTCTTCATCTTTGGGGTTGAGTGTATCAAAGATGATCTCACCTAATACTTGATTAGCCTTAAAATTATTGGGATCTGTCGCCAATACTTCATCAATGGCATTCAGTTTTTCTTGAAATGTATTCACCAGTCCAACGGCAAAATCAACTTTATCAAAATCAAAATAATCACTCTTAGGATACACTTCTTTTCCTAATTTTTTATACTTCTCAAAGCTCTCCATGTTCTTTTTACCAAAATGATAGGTTACCAAATAGCGGTAAACGCCTTCATAACCTTCTCCCCCAACTTTTGCATTGGCTAATTTTGTATAGAATCCAGCTGCTTCATCTTTAAAACCTCCAGTCTCTGCTGTAATCGCGGCTAGAATAAACACATTTGTATCAAGACTAGAAGCCAATACTTTTTGTTTGATTAAAAGGTCTGAATAAAAAATCGCTTTATTTAATTTACCGAGAGCGCTTTGATACTCTTTTTTATTGTAGTCATTAAAACCAAGTGTATAAAAACTGGAGTACAAAGTGATAATACTATTTTGATAAATCGGTTCATTAATTAAACTCATAGCAGGGTCCACTTCTTTGTATTTAGTAAAGGACGCATCCGCATCCTCTACTAATTGTGCTCCTGCTGGAGTATCTTTTTTACCATCTAGGGCGGAAAGTCCAGCATAAACCGCCGTCTTTAGAATAAAAGCTTCTGGCTTTGCCGTATACTTTGCATTGGTAAATGATTTATCTAAATCTGTTTTTGCTTTTTCAAACTGGTTTAACATAACCAGCGTTTTAACCGGGTCGTAATTCTGAGCCCATCCAGTTACAAAAATTGATACGAAAATTAGAGCAAGCAAGCTTTTTTTCATAAAAATGTGTTGAATAGTAAAGTTACAGGTAATTGATTTTTATTATAAAGATTCATTTTGATCGGGAGCAATTGTTGGATTTTCATTTCCTTCTTCTGGATAACCCTCTTCTTCCTCTTGACGATCATTCAAATTAGTAATTGCGGCAATATCATCCCCATCATCGAGTCTGATTAATTTAACTCCTTGTGTAGCACGTCCCTGCTCACTGATTTGATCAATTGGCATCCGAATTGTTACACCGCTTTTGCAAGTAATCATCAAATCCTCTTCGGGTGAAACGTCTAAAATACCCACTAAATTGCCTGTTTTGTCAGTCACATTTATTGTTTTGACTCCTTTCCCTCCTCTATTGGTGAAACGGTATTCATCCACTGGTGTTCTTTTTCCATATCCTTTTTCACTCACTACCAAAACAGTTCTGCTATTTTGTTCAGTTGCATTTAAACAGATCATTCCTACTACTGCATCATTTGCATCATCCACTTCAATACCTGCTACACCGATAGCACCACGACCCGTTGGTCTTACTTTTTCTTCCGCGAATCGAATGGCACGACCACTTTTTACAGCCATCATAATTTCAGAATTGCCATCGGTTAGTCTAGCTTGTAACAATTCATCGCCTTCCACAATCGTGATGGCATTAACACCCGTTTGTCTAGGACGACTAAAGTCTTCCAGCGCAGTTTTCTTAATGACTCCGTTTTTGGTACAAAGCACGATAAAATGAGATTGCACAAATGCTTCATCTTTCAAATCTTTTACATCTAAAATTGCTCTCACTTTATCATCCGGAGGTAATTGCATTAGATTTTGTATCGCTCTGCCTTTTCCAGTTTTTTCTCCCTCAGGAATTTCGTAGACGTTTAACCAATACACTCTTCCTTTTTCAGTAAAGAAGAGCATGGTGTGATGTGTAGAAGCAACAAATAAATGTTCGATATAATCTTCTTCTCTAGTGCGTCCGCCAATTACTCCTCGGCCTCCTCTGCGCTGAGAACGATATTCTTCCGCGGGTGTTCGTTTGATATATCCCAAATGAGAGATGGTAATAACAACATCCTCTTCTTTGATCAAGTCTTTGATTTTGACTTCGTCATCCAAATAAGTGATTTCTGTTTTACGCTCATCAGCATACTTTTCTTTGATCTCGAGTAGCTCTGCTTTAATTACGGCAAAACGCTTTGCTTGGTCATTTAAAAGTTCTTCTAACGATAGGATCAATTTCATGAGTTCATCAAACTCCTCGCGTATTTTATCACGCTCCATTCCAGTTAAGCGTTGAAGACGTAATTCAAGAATGGCTTTGGCTTGAACATCGTCCAATCCCCAGCCCGCCCCAATTAATTTATCTTTAGCAATTTCAGGGGTAGATGCACTTCTGATTAAAGCAATTACTTCATCCAAATGATCTAATGCAATGAGATATCCTTTTAAAATATGGGCTCTCTTTTGCGCCTCACCTAACTCAAATTTTGTACGACGAATAACTACTTCATGTCTAAAATCAACAAACTCTTGAATTAAATCCTTCAAATTCAAGGTCCGTGGACGACCTTTTACAATGGCTACGTTATTGATACCATAGGAAGTTTGTAAATCAGTGTGCTTATAGAGTTGATTGATGATTACGTTTGCAATTGCATCTTTTTTCAGCTCAATAACAATACGAGTTCCCTCTTTTTGGTTCGATTCGTTATTGACGTGCGTAATTCCTTCAATTACCTTCTCGTTCACTAATTCACCAATTCGGTTGGTAAGGGCATCACGATTAACTTGGTAAGGAACTTCTGTGATGACAATTTGCTCTCTTCCTCCAGACTTTGTATCAACATTCACTTTACCGCGAACTACTACCCTTCCTCGCCCAAAGTGCATGGCAGCTTTGACGCCTTCCATTCCATAGATAACTCCACCGGTTGGGAAATCAGGCGCTTTTACTAACTGCATTAATTCATCAATCGTAATATCTCGGTTGTCAACAAACGCTACACAACCATCAATCACTTCCCCTAAATTGTGCGGCATCATGTTAGTTGCCATTCCCACTGCGATACCACTAGAGCCATTGACTAGCAATTGAGGAATGCGGGTAGGAAGCACGGTGGGCTCCTCCTCTGAGTCATCAAAATTTAGTTGGAAGTCAACCGTTTCTTTTTCGATATCATCCAGCATGTGCTCAGAAAGCTTTTTCAAACGTGCTTCGGTATAACGCATGGCAGCAGGGCCATCTCCATCTTGGTTTCCAAAATTACCTTGCCCATCCACCAGCGTATAACGCATACTCCATTCCTGCGCCATTCTAACCATCGCATCATAAACAGACGAGTCGCCATGCGGGTGATACTTACCCAACACCTCTCCCACAATACGGGCGGATTTTTTATAAGCTTTGTTATGGTTTAAGCCAAGCTCGTTCATAGCATATAAAACCCTTCTGTGAACAGGTTTTAAACCATCTCTCACGTCAGGTAATGCTCTACCTACAATAACTGACATGGAATAGTCTATGTAAGCCGTTTTCATCTGTTCTTCAATATGAACAGGGATGATGCGATTATGGTCGTTTGTCTCTAGTGGATTTTGAAGATCTTCCATGTTTTTCAGGGGTTTGAAAAGACCCAATTTCTCTATGAAAACGGGGTTAGCAAATTTACCTTTTTATGCCCTTATTTCCCAGTAAAATAGCCCCCTTTTTACCTGCTATTTTATCCACTACTGTTAATTAAAAAAGGGGATATTTGACCTATGAAAACCATCTTGTTATTAGGGGCGGGCAAAAGCGCAACTTTCTTGATAGAATATCTATTGGAAAATGCCCCTAAAAACCAGTGGAAATTGCAGGTGGCTGACGTGAACGCAACCATCGCAAAACAGAAAATTGGTCTATCATCCTATGGAGAAGGGATCGAAACAGACATAACTGACGAACAATCGCGAAAACTATTAATAAGCCAAGCTGATCTGGTTATTTCCCTACTCCCTCCCCAATTGCATATTCTTGTGGCAAGGGATTGTTTATTCCTGGGCAGACATTTATTTACGGCCTCCTATCTGGACGAAGAAGTTAAAAAACTAGAGAGTGAAATCAAACGAAAGGGACTTTTCTTTTTGTATGAAATGGGATTAGACCCTGGGATAGATCACATGAGCGCGATGGAATTAATAGAAAGGATTCAGTTGGATGGCGGCAACATACTTTCATTTATTTCACATTGCGGGGGATTAGTGTCCAAGCATTCAGACAATAACCCTTGGCATTATAAAATAAGCTGGAACCCAGCCAATGTGGTTCAGGCAGGCAAATCAGGGGCGTCTTACAGGTGGAAAAATCAGAATGTTGAATTATCCTACAATGAGTTATTTGCCGAAAATCGAATAGTAACTATTCAGGGTGCGGAGGAACTAGCTTGGTATCCCAATAGAAATTCGCTGAATTATGCGACACTATACGGCGTAAACCATGCAGAAACCTTTGTTCGCACCACTATTCGGCACCCCCATTTTATCAAAGGTTGGCATTACTTAATTCAATTACAACTAACCAATGAGCAACCCGTTTTTACTGTTGAGGGTGAAAATTTTGCAACATTTTTTGAGCGACTACTTTCCTTTAATCAAGTAGAAAAAATATTTCAACAAATTGTTAAGCAGGATCCGCTTGCCATTGATCTTTTTAAAAGCCTAGGTTTTTTTGATACTCAAAATGTCCTAACTCGTTCTACTTACACGCCTGCACTTTTTTTGCAAGAGTGTATCGAAAGGAATTTAAAAATGGAATTGCTAGACACTGACCGAGTGATCATGCAGCACGAAATTATCTTTGAAAAAAAAGGGGAAACTAAACGGCTGATTAGCACGCTTGATATTGAGGGAATGGATGCAACGCACACAGCAATGGCAAAAACAGTTGGACTTCCATTGGCCTTAGCGGTTACCCATTTTTTAAACGGAGAGATGGCGCTTACCGGGTTACAGATCCCTACTCATGAAAAGATTTATAAAATAGTTTTACCTACGTTAGAAAGTGTAGGAATTCGGTTCGCTGAAATGGAAACAGCCATTAATTTCTAATCACCAGCCATTTTGAGAATTATCTCCCACTGCTCTTCGGTAACCGGTTGAACAGATAATCGACTCTGTTTTAGCAGTGCCATATTTTGCAGTTTTTTTTCAGCTTTAATAGCTGCTAAAGTGACTGTTTTATTTAATTTTTTCACCGGTGCCACATCTACTACCACCCATGCTGTTTCATCCGTAGTGGGATCCTGATAATGTTCTTTTACAATTTTTACTATTCCGACAATTTCAACCCCCTCATTGCTATGATAAAAAAAGGCCAAGTCTCCTTTTTTCATTGCTTTTAAATTATTACGCGCAGCATAATTTCTTACCCCATCCCAAAAGGTACGCTTATCGTGAACTAACTGTTCCCACGGATATTTAAAGGGTTCCGATTTTAAAAGCCAATATGCCATGATCTTTTTTTTACCATCCCGCTGCTAAGACGTCTGCGAGATGCAAGGTTTTAAGGGAGTAGCCTTTTTGCTGGATGTAGCCATTCAGATGCATTAGACACGATAAATCCGTCGAGATTAAATAGTCAGCTTTTGTAGCAAGCGCTTGTTCAACTTTTTGCTCAGCCATCGCCATAGAAATATTCTCAAATTTTACAGCAAAAGTTCCACCAAACCCACAACAGGTTTCAGTATCCGTCATTTCAATCATGTCAAGCCCTTCTACATTCCTCAACAATCTACGAGGCTCCTCTTTTATGCCACATTCCCGTAATCCCGCGCAAGAGTCATGATAGGTTGCCAATCCTTTAAGTTTTGCACCAAATTGCGAAACGCCTAGTTGGTTACACAAAAAAGAAGAAAATTCAAAAGTGCGTTGCTTGATTTCTTGCACTTCATGATGCAGAGAAGAGTTGTCAAATAATCGAGTATAATAATTTTTTACAAACCCAACACAGGAGGCGCTTGGCGCAACAATGGGGCCTTCCCCTTTGAAATCTTCAATAAATTTTTGACAAACCGCCTTCGATTCGTCCCAATAACCTGCATTAAAAGCAGCTTGCCCACAACAAGTTTGTCTTGTATTGTAATGCACAGAACAGCCTGCTTTCTCTAACACTTTGATCATGTTAAAAGCAGTATCAGGATACAGCTGATCAACAAAACAGGGTATGAAAAGCTGGACTTTCAATAAAATAAAATTAATCGTTAGACGAGTAGACTCCTAACCTTGCCAAGTTTTTTTCAGCATCAAAAGATTGTTGGCTACGAGGATATTTTTTTCTAACCTCTTCATATAAAGAGACAGCTTCTTCTTTATTTTTCAATACCTGATCGGCAAAATAAGCAGCCAAAAACAGATACTCAGGCGAATTAACCTCATCTTGTTCAAAATAAGAAGCTGCTTTTTTATAGGAATCTAGCGCCTTATCATTATTTCCACTATCAGCGTAGGCATCCCCCAATAGTTTATATGCTCTAGCTTGTGTAATTTTAGAAGAAGTGCTGAATTTTTCGAGGTAAGTAATCGCTTTGGCATTATCACCTAATTTCAAAAAGCAACTTCCT
>CAYFLE010000074.1:0-1681 GCA_964343645.1 uncultured Chitinophaga sp.
GCTATCAATGGTCCAACAAATTTGATGTCCGCGTAGTTGAGCAATTTCCTGTATCGCTTTTCCCATTTTACCAAATCCAATCAATCCAATTTTCATAGTGCCGTCTATTAGAACAATTTATTTTCCGATCCTTACTTGTAAACTAATGCCATTGGTACGGGCCATTTCACTGTAGCCTGCTTTCCATTGCAAACTTAAATCGGGTCCCACATCAAATGTTTTCAAATGTGCGTCTACAGCAGCATCCATCACATTTAACCCCCAGAGTAACAGAAAAAATAATGCAGAGTAATCAATATCGCGACGAAATTGGTCACGGTAATACCGTAAACTCTCCTCAGGAAGCGGTTTAAGATTTGATTTTATAGAAGGGTATAACAGCGAATCAGTTTTATTGACGCGCATGTTATACTTAACACGATAAGCAAAGCGGGTGTCTTTATAATTATTCAGGTTGTAGATAAAAATCCCTCCACTCACGCCCAACGCACCGTAAACGATGGGTACTTTCCAATACTTTTTATTATAGATCTGACCTAATCCCGGTAAAATCGCTGAACGAAGAATTGCTTTTTTGGGATCATGGGCTGCTTGTGCCGCTTCGTATCGATTTTTTGGTTGGCTAGTAGAGTCTTTTTGTTGCGCGATCAATGATTGCGTGAGCAACAGCATGGCTGCCCCATATATTCCAACATTCAAAAAAACTTTCATTAGTCCAGGGGAACGTTCAATTGTCTTAGTATTTTATTGAACTCTTCTTGTGTGTAGTATTCAATCACTAGTTGACCGCTTCCGTCTTTATTTGTTTTGATTCTCACGCGTGTGCTAAAATGAGAAGCTAATTTATCTTCAATTCGCTTATGCGGGGAAGATAAGCTGGAATTTGTCGATTTTTTAACAGCCGGAATACTCTTTTTCAATTGTTGTACGAGTGCTTCAGTTTGGCGAACTGATAAACCTTTCGCTAAAATTTCTTTGAAAGCCACTAACTGCGCATCTACCACGTCTAGTGCAATCAATGCGCGGGCATGACCCATAGAAAGTTCCCCTCGTCTAACAGCTAACTGAATAGCTGGAGGCAAACGAAGTAAACGAATGATGTTAGCAACCGTGCTTCTGTCCTTGCCCATACGGTCGGCCACTTGCTCCTGTGTGTACTCCAATTCATCCATCATTCTTTTATAACTCAATGCCACCTCCATTGCATTGAGATCTTCCCGTTGTAAATTTTCTAATAAGGCTAATTCTAGCAATTGTTGGTCATTGGCTTGACGAACAAAAGCCGGGATATCTTTCAGGCCTGCAAGTTTAGCCGCTCTCCATCTTCTTTCCCCCGAAATCAATCGGTATTTGCCGCTCGCTAGTTTTGATACCGTGATGGGTTGAATAATGTCATGCAATTTGATAGAGGTAGCTAATTCTTTCAAGGCATTTTCATCAAAGTCATGACGAGGCTGTTTGGGATTGGGTTCTATCTCTCCAACAGCAATTCGAGAGCTAGAGGTTACATTTTCAACTACTGAGGGCTTTAGTTGACCACTCGTTGTTTTTAAATCGGTGTCAATGCTCTGGAGCAAAGAACGAATTCCTTTTCCTAATTGGTCTTTATTGGATTTGGGCGTACTCATGGATTAAGGTTGGAGAATCTTGTCTTCGTTTTTCATTTTTGTCAAGTTATTCT
>CAYFLE010000074.1:1691-4073 GCA_964343645.1 uncultured Chitinophaga sp.
TTAGTAGCCCCTTTGCTATTGGCATCATATAAAATAACAGGTTTTCCTGTGCTGGGGGCTTCTGCTAATCGAGCATTACGATGGACAATCGTCGAAAAAACCATGTCTTCGAAATGACGACGAACCTCGCTGACCACTTGGTTGCACAAACGTAGTCGTCCATCATACATAGTCATTAAAATTCCTTCAATTACGAGTTCAGTATTGAGTCGACTCTGCACAATCTTGATGGTGTTAAGCAACTTACCTAGTCCTTCGAGGGCAAAAAATTCAGACTGAACAGGAATAACCACCGAGTCGGCCGCTGTTAATGCATTGACGGTGATTAATCCCAGCGAAGGGGAACAATCAATCACAATAAAATCGTATTCGTCTCGAATATTTTCTAGTAAGGATTTTAATACATTCTCCCGATTCGGATGATTGATCATTTCAATTTCTGCCCCTACTAAATCAATATGCGAAGGGATGAGATCCAAATTAGGAATTTCAGTTTTGAGGATAACGTCTTTCGCTCTAGCTTGATTGACCATGCAGTCATAAAGACTTTGCGTGACATTATGTAGGTCGAACCCTACGCCAGTGGTAGAGTTGGCTTGCGGATCTGCATCTACCAGCAATGTTTTATACTCCAGCACTGCAAAACTTGCCGCCAAATTGATGGCGGTGGTTGTTTTTCCAACTCCTCCTTTTTGATTTGCAACGCCAATTATTCTAGCCATGATTATTGAACTTCCCCCGATTGATTTTGTTAACTATAAAGATGAATGTTCCGGGTAAGACCGCAAAAATAAGTTTTGCCCATTAAATTTGGCCCCTGCATGCGTAATACTCCCTTTTGGTGGATTTTTATTGGCTTTGTTTTACTAGTAGATTGGTACGTTTTCCAGGCAATTCGCACGTTAACAGTTAGCCTTCCCGAAAGAAACCGTAGCATCATCCATGGCGTTTACTGGGCTATTTCAATTTTGGGCATTGTAGGTCTACTTCTTTTGCCCGTCCTTTTCTCAAAACCAGGCCCGCATTATGCCCGGTCAACCCTCTTTGCCCTTTTTGCAGGTCTATTTTTTTCAAAAATCATTGCATCCTTATTTTTTTTAACGGATGATTTGCGAAGAATTGTACAGTGGGTGGGCCTGAAATTTATTACGCGATCTTCTTCTCTTGTGGCAGAAGGTGAATTAATATCTAGATCCGTATTTCTAAGTTGGGCAGGGGTTATAGCTGGTTCGGGATTATTTGGCGCGTTGACCTATGGCATGAACAACAAATACAGGTATCAAATTCGAACTCAGCGATTGATGTTTTCACAATTACCTGCCTCATTTGATGGACTAAAAATTATTCAGCTTTCAGATATTCATGCAGGAAGTTTTACAGACAAAGAGGCTGTAAAAAGGGGTATTCGTTTGGTCATGGAGCAAAAGCCGGATCTTATTTTATTTACAGGAGATCTCGTGAATAATTTAGCTAGTGAAATGGATGAATATTGGGAGTTGTTTTCGCAGCTCCATGCACCGCTCGGGATTTTTTCTATTACAGGTAATCATGATTATGCTGATTACGTACAGTGGGATTCATTGGAAGCAAAACGAGCCAATTTTCTACAATTGATGCAGGTGCATCAAAAAATGGGTTGGCATTTATTAATGAATGAGCATGTCGTATTATCACGAGGTCAAGATCAACTTGCTATTGTGGGAATTGAAAACTGGAGTGCGAAAAGTAGGTTTCCTAAATATGGTGATTTGAAAAAAGCCTTTAAGGGCGCCGAGCAAATTCCATTTTCTATTTTGCTAAGCCATGATCCTTCCCATTGGCGTGCCGAAGTGTTAGGGAATTATCCAACCATTGGGTTGACCTTGTCGGGACACACACATGGAATGCAATTTGGAGTAGAATTACCAGGTATTAGATGGAGTCCTGTCCAATATGTCTATGCAGAGTGGGCAGGGTTGTATGAACAAGCGAGTCAAAAGTTATATGTAAATAGGGGATATGGGTTTATTGGTTACCCCGGAAGAGTAGGAATTCTTCCAGAGATTACAGTAATCCAGTTGTTTTCAAAAGATTAACACCCCGTGGATAATAATGCGGGGGGATGCAGCATTTTAGACTGGTATATTTGTCTTAACCATAATCAATCATGCTATGCGTCTAGCTAATTTATTTTTTGCAGGAATGTTTTTATTATCCCTTCAAGCTGCTGCACAGTTTCATGTAGGAGTAAAAGCAGGGGCAAATGTGACAAAAGTGGACGGGAAGTCTTTTAAAGATGAATTCAAGTCTGGTTACATGCTCGGTGGATTTGCAGAAATCAAATTGTCCAAAAAAATATGGATACAACCTGAGTTTTTGATTAATCAATACAAAACGCAGTTA
>CAYFLE010000074.1:4083-6950 GCA_964343645.1 uncultured Chitinophaga sp.
ATGGGATGACAAGTGTAAAACTGGATTACCTATCCATTCCATTATTGATCAATTATCGGTTGGGTGGCGGGCTTATTAGTTTACAGGCCGGTCCTCAGTACGGTGTGTTGATTGATAAAAACAATTCTATTCTGCAAAACACGAATAATGCATTTCGGAACGGGGACTTCTCTTTTTTAGGGGGTGTTCAACTAAAGGCAGGTGCATTTCGGATCAATGGACGCTATTTTGTAGGGCTGAATAATATCAATGATATCACAAACGACAGCAAATGGAAAAATCAAGGATTCCAGCTGTCAGTAGGCCTTACTTTCTTCTGATTTTGACTCATTTTGTCAGTTCTGGCCCCAGGGGCATGATTGTTGAAACATTGTATTTCAATTATCTGCCCCATTTTTGTGCCTATTTTTAACAGAGGTGTGACAGAATGGCCAAATCAATAGTATGCAAGTAAATAATTTCATGTTAGGACCAGAGGAAGAGATGGATTTTTTACCGATTATTCCTTTGAACGAAGGAAATCAAGATGACGGACAAGAAATTGTGGTACCCTCCACTATTGCGTTGTTGCCGCTTCGTAACACAGTTCTTTTTCCAGGTGTGGTGATACCCATAACAGTGGGAAGGGATAAAAGCATTAAAGCAGTGCAGGATGCCTACAAGGCAGACAAGTTGATTGGAGTTGTAGCGCAAAAAGATAGTAATGTAGAAGATCCTACGGTGAATGATCTAGAGCAAGTTGGTACCATTGCTAAAATTGTGAAATTGATCAAGATGCCAGACGGTGGCACCACCATCATTATCCAAGGGAAAGTTCGTTTTAGAATTGATGCGATCACAGAGGAAGATCCTTATTTCAAAGCAGCCATTACTGCATTGGTGGAAGAGCCTGCACCTACGGATGAAGATTTTAATGCGTATGTAGCCAACATCAAGGAACTAGCGTCTCAAATTATTCAGCTGTCGCCAAACATTCCAACAGAAGCAGGAATTATTCTTCGCAATATTGAGAATCCTTCCTTCCTCATTCATTTTGTGTCTAGCAATTTGAATACAGAAATAAAGGATAAACAAAAATTACTGGAGACAGATCAAATTCGTCAGCGAGCCGATTTGTTGATGCAACTGTTGCAACGAGAGCTTCAGTTTGCTGAATTAAAAAATAAGGTTACGGCTAAAACAAGAACCGAATTAGACAAACAGCAGCGCGAATACTTTTTGCAACAACAATTAAAAAGTATCAAGGAAGAATTGGGTGGAGATACCAATGTGCAAGAGGTTCGCGAAATGCAAAAAAAGGCAGAGCAGAAAAAATGGCCTGAAGCAGCACGTGTTGCCTTTCAAAAAGGAATTGAAAAATTGGAGCGTATGCATCCAAGTACGCCTGATTATTCGGTTGTCTATAATCACCTTGATTTAATGTTGGATCTTCCCTGGGAATCGTATACCGAAGATCATTATGATTTGAAGAAAGCACGATTGACGCTTGATCAGGAACATTATGGAATGAAGCGAATCAAGGAGCGTATTTTGGAGTATTTGGCTGTACTAAAATTGAAGGGCGACTTAAAAAGTCCAATTCTTTGTTTTGTAGGCCCTCCGGGTGTAGGTAAAACTTCATTAGGGAAAAGTATTGCTTCTGCTTTAGGCAGAAAGTATGCTCGACTCAGTTTAGGTGGTATGCATGATGAAAGTGAAATTCGTGGGCATCGTAAAACCTATATTGGCGCCATGCCGGGTCGTATTTTGCAATCCATCCGCAAAGTGCAATCTTCTAACCCCGTGATGATTTTGGATGAGATAGATAAAATTGGAAACGATTTTAGAGGCGATCCTTCCTCTGCATTGTTAGAGGTGTTAGATCCTGAGCAGAATAGTACTTTTTATGACAACTACTTGGAGTTAGAATATGACTTGAGTAAAGTATTGTTCATTGCTACCGCCAATAGTTTACAAAGCATTCAACCAGCCCTGCGTGATCGATTAGAAATTATTGAGCTCAGTGGTTATGCAGTGGAAGAAAAAATTGAGATTGCAAAAAAACACTTGATCCCTAAACAAAAAGATCTACACGGCTTAAAAACTACACCGATTCGTTTTGCGGATAAACTAGTGGAGAAAATTATTCAGGATTATACCAGGGAGAGTGGAGTGCGTGAGCTAGATCGACAATTAGCTTCTATTATGCGATACGAAGCCAAAGAACTTGTTTCAAAGCAAAAGATAAAATCGACGCTTGCCCCTGCACAATTAGAAAAAATTCTAGGGAAACCTCGCTATAGCAATGACCAATACAAAACGGCTACTATTCCGGGCGTAGCAGTGGGGTTGGCCTGGACCTATGTAGGCGGTGATATTTTATTTATTGAAGCCACTACCTGTGAAGGAAAAGGGGAATTGAAGTTGACGGGTAACCTTGGCAATGTGATGAAGGAAAGTGCCTCTACTGCTTTGACCTTTTTACAGAGTAATGCAAAAAAATTCAAGATAGATCCGGCTCTTTTCGCAAAGACTACGATACATATTCATGTTCCGGAAGGAGCAGTTCCCAAAGACGGACCTAGTGCTGGTATCACGATGATGACCGCTATTGCTTCTGCGCTCACCGGTAAAAAGGTGAAATCGTATTTAGCAATGACTGGTGAAATAACATTACGCGGTCAAGTGTTACCGGTGGGAGGAATTCAGGAAAAAGTATTGGCTGCCAAGCGAGCGGGCTTAAAGGAAATAATACTTTGTGCGCAAAATGAAAAAGATGTACTAGAAATTGATCCCAGCTTTATCAAGGGAGTACGCTTTCATTATGTCAAAACAATGGCACAAGTATTGGAGATTGCGTTAGCTTAACTGCGCAGCGTTTCAATTTT
>CAYFLE010000075.1:0-6929 GCA_964343645.1 uncultured Chitinophaga sp.
CCCCAACGATCTACCTATGAAAATGGGCTTTCGTTTGTTTTTTTTCCCATTTTAACAGAATTGAGCCAAGATTACCTAGTGGATCGATTTAAGATCTATCTAAACAATGAATTCCCATATGTCATTGAATTCGATTATCAAGTGAAATTGATGGGTAATATCGATTACGTTTACCAAGGTACTGTTGAAGCTGGACAATCTTTTTATTTGCACGACTTGTTAATGGAATCTTTCAATGACAACCCGGCATTTCTTATCGATGTGAAGGCAACTGAAAAAACAACGCAAAAACCAGTTCAAGTTTCGAAAGAAATAAAAATAAAACCTAAACAGCTTTTTGCTTATTTACAAGACCTACGTTTAAATGGTAAAGCGAGTTTTCCCATTCAAATCATCAAAGAATTCAGAGCCGAAGCAACTTCAACGATGTCGGACCCCATTATTCTTTTAGCGCCTAAGGTAAAAGATTATCGAAGTGAGAACTCGAATAAATTTGAGCAATCATTTCAACATATTATCGATTTGCATATTGAGGAATTAGTGTCCAGTACAAAAGGCATGTCTAATGTTGAAATATTGCGCATTCAATTAGATGCCTTTGAAAAACATATTGAACTAGCGATTCAATATCACCAACCGCTTGTTACTGTTATTCATGGGGTAGGAAAAGGTACCCTAAAAGATGCTATTCATGATTGGCTGAAAGGAAATCCATTTGTAGGCCACTATTCAGATCAATTCGATCCATTTTATGGAAATGGTGCAACAACCATTCATTTTCGTTATTAATCAACTATTTTTGCTACATGACAGTTGAAAAATTACAGGATATGCGGTCCCGCATTGTCGGGATAAGGAGGTTTCTTTGACGTCGATAACCGACTTCAAAAAATTGCACAAGACAAACAATTATCGCTAAGTCCGGGTTTTTGGGATGACAATAAACGAGCCACTGATATTATGAAAAATATCAAGCTCAATGAATATTGGGTACATCTTTACAATAGTTCAGAGCAAGCCGTAGAAGATTTTGCTGTATTATTCGAATTCTGGAAATCAGGAGATGCCACAGAAATAGAAACGCAAGGCGCCTACGATCATGCTTTAGTGCTTTTAGATGATGCCGAGTTCAAAGCAACGCTAAATGAACCCGAGGATGAATTACCTGCCGTACTACAGATCAATTCGGGTGCAGGAGGTACAGAGAGTCAGGATTGGGCTGAAATGCTGGCCAGAATGTACCGAATGTATGGTGAAAAGCAAGGTTGGAAAGTCACTGAATTAGATTGGGTTTGGGGTGATGGAGCAGGAATAAAAACTTGTACCCTACAATTTGAAGGTCCCTTTGCTTATGGTTTTTTAAAGGCTGAAAGTGGCGTGCATCGATTACTTCGAATTTCACGCTTTGACAGTGATGCCAGAAGACACACTTCTTTTTCATCTGTATTTGTTTACCCGTTGGTAGACGACACCATTAACATTGAAATTAAAGATGCAGAAGTCAAGATGGAGACGGCACGAAGTGGTGGAGCAGGGGGGCAAAATGTAAATAAAGTTGAAACTAAAGTAATGTTGACGCACATTCCTACTGGGATTGTTGTTGTATGTCAAACGGAGCGATCTCAATTGGGCAACCGAGAAAAAGCCATGACAATGCTGAAAAGCCGCTTATATGAGGAAGAGCTTCGTAAGCGCAATGAATTAAGAGATGCGGTTAATAGTACGAAAAAGAAGATAGAGTGGGGTAGTCAAATTCGCAGTTATGTGTTTCATCCTTATAAAATGATAAAAGATCATCGGACTGATTTCGAAGTGGGTAATGTGCAACCTGTGATGGATGGGGAATTGGATGGTTTTATCAAGGCTTATTTAATGAGCGAAAAAGACTCACAGTAGGCTTGAAGGATTCACTAACTTTACTTTCATAAACCAATTGCTATGTCAACAGGGACGTTTTCTTATCCATTACCAACCAATGAACCCGTATTAAACTACGCACCGGGGTCAGCGGAGAAAAAGAGATTAAAAGAGGTATTAAAAGAATTAAAGTCTCAGGTAGCTGATATTCCACAATTCATAGGCGCAAAAGAAGTAAGAAGTGGAAATAAAATTGCCATACATCCTCCTCATGAGAAAAAACATGTACTCGGGTATTTTCATAAAGGGGAGGAAAAACATGTTGTGCAGGCAATTGAAGCAGCCTTAGCTGTGAAGCAACATTGGTGTTCTTTATCTTGGGAAAACCGTGCGCATATTTTTTTAAAGGCTGCCGATTTATTGGCTACAAAATATAGACCCTACATCAACGGAACAACCATGTTAGGGCAAAGTAAGAATGCCTATCAAGCTGAAATTGATGCTGCTTGTGAATTCATTGATTTTTTACGTTTCAATGTTCATTTTTTATCTGAAATCTACAAGCAACAGCCTATCAGTAGTCCGGGTATGCACAACAGAATGGAGTATCGGCCTTTAGAAGGATTTGTTTTGGCTGTTACTCCGTTTAATTTTACTTCCATTGGCGGAAATTTGCCAACCGTTGCTGCACTCTGTGGAAATGTTGTTATATGGAAATGCGCCTACACACAAGTTTATTCAGCGCAATTGATTATGCGCATTCTAAAGGAAGCAGGTTTACCAGATGGTGTTATTAATTTGGTGTATGTAGACGGCCCAACAGTGGGAAATGTTTGTTTTTCTCATAGAGATTTCGCAGGCGTTCATTTTACAGGCTCCACACAGGTCTTTAATGCGATGTGGTCAACTATTGGAAAAAATATTTCAACTTATAAATCTTACCCAAGAATAGTGGGTGAAACAGGAGGTAAAGATTTTGTTATTGCACACAAATCAGCTGATCCCTCTGTTGTTGCAACGGCTTTATTGCGAGGTGCATTTGAATTTCAAGGTCAAAAATGTTCTGCCGCATCAAGAGCGTATATCCCCTCTAATATAGCGGAGGAAGTCAAAAAGAAATTGGTGGCTGGAGTGCGTCAATTTAAAATGGGAACGGTAGAGGATTTCACCAATTTCATTAATGCGGTAATTGATGAAAAAAGCTTCCAGACAATCAAACGTTATATAGACCAAGCTAAAAAGGATCCAAAATGTTCCATTCTTGTAGGAGGAAAATGTGATGATAAGGAAGGATACTTTATTCAGCCTACTATCATAGAAACTAAAAATCCAAAATCATTAACCATGTGTGAAGAGATTTTTGGGCCTGTTCTTACTTTGTATGTTTACCCGGCTAATAGTTTTGAGAAAGCACTAGAGCAAGTGGATAGTACTTCTCCTTATGCACTAACAGGGTCAATTATTTCAACAGATCGTTCTGCCATAGAGTTGGCTACTAAACGTTTGGAGCATGCAGCTGGAAATTTCTATATCAATGATAAACCAACGGGAGCAGTAGTTGGTCAACAACCTTTTGGAGGCGCAAGGGCTTCTGGCACCAATGATAAAGCAGGCTCGCAGTTGAATCTTTATCGCTGGTTAAGTGCACGTACCATTAAGGAAACTTATCATCCACCCGTGGATTTCAGTTATCCATTTATGCAAGAGAAATAAATTAAAAAGCGTGAAAGTACTATTACAGCCAAGCGAAGTGCAGGATATTTTGAATGAGTTATCTAAACAACTCTTAAAAAGTCATCCCCAATTTGAAAATGTAGTGATAGTGGGTATTCAGCAAGGTGGGGCTGTAGTATCTGATTACTTGTTTAAACAGATAACAAAACTATTGCCCACTCAGTCTGTTTCACATGGACAATTAGATATTACCTTTTATAGGGATGATGTCAGAAATAAGATAGTTACTCCTGATAAAATGAACCTGCCTTTTTCCATTGAAGGAAAAACGGTTATCCTAGTAGATGATGTTTTATTTACCGGCAGAACAATTAAGGCGGCATTGGATGCTTTATTGGACTACGGTCGCCCAGAACGAGTAGAGTTATGTGTATTAGTTGACCGGCATGAACATAGACAGTTTCCTATTCAGCCGGACTATTCTGGTAAAAAAATCACTACCCTTAAAACGGATAAAATCAAATTGACTAAAACGGAAAGTGGTGATCCTCAAGTGATTCTGTTAAATCAATAAAATACCCTAATTTTGTTTTTTAATGCAACTATCCACCAAAAATCTGCTGGGCATTAAAAATCTTACACCGGATGACATTTCACTCATCTTAAGTACAGCAGAACAATTCAAAGAAGTTTTACAGCGGCCAGTCAAAAAAGTTCCTTCTTTACGAGAAGTTACGATTGTTAATCTCTTTTACGAAAACTCAACCCGAACTCGTATTTCGTTTGAGTTAGCTGAAAAAAGGTTAAGTGCTGATACGATTAATTTTGCTGCCTCCTCTTCCTCCGCAGCTAAAGGAGAAACGCTACTGGATACTGTAAATAATATTTTATCCATGAAAGTGGATATGGTAGTGATGCGCCATAGCGCAAGTGGTGCTCCGCATTTTTTAGCTGAGCATATCCCCGCTGCCATTGTAAATGCGGGAGATGGAATAAATGAACATCCAACACAGGCATTGTTAGACGCTTTTTCAATAAAAGAGAAAACGGGATCGCTACACGGAAGAAAAGTTGCGTTGATAGGCGACATTATGCATAGTCGTGTTGCGCAAAGCAATATTTACCTGCTTAAAAAAATGGGGGCAGAAGTAGTGGTGTGTGGCCCTCCCACGTTAATTCCGAAACATATTGGTAATGCGCTAGGGGTGCAGGTCAGTTACAACTTGAAGGAGACACTTGAGTGGTGTGATGTTGCCAATGTGCTACGCATTCAATTAGAGCGTCAAAATCAAGTACTATTCTCCTCACTGCGGGAGTACAATCTTGCCTATGGAATTAGTAAGGAGCTATTGGATGGATTGCATAAGCAAATTACCATCATGCATCCAGGCCCTATAAATCGAGGAGTAGAATTAAACAGTGATGTAGCGGACAGTGAGCAATCAATCATATTGCAACAGGTGGAAAATGGGGTTGCTGTACGAATGGCCGTTCTTTATTTGCTATCTGGTCGTACTTTAGCAGGGTAAAATAGATTTATGAACCGCATTGGCCTTTTCCCCGGAACATTTGATCCATTGACATTGGGTCATGTTGATATAATCAACAGAGCGTTGCCTTTGTTTGATAAAATTGTGGTAGGAATTGGATTGAATGCTTCTAAAGCCCCTATGTTTACTCCTGAACAACGCTTAGAGTGGATCAATAAAATTTACAAAGATGAATCCCGTGTTGAAGGAGCTATTTATGATGGACTTACGGTTGATTTTTGTAAAAAATTAGGCTCTCATTTTATATTAAGAGGCATCCGATACGTCAGTGACTTTGAATATGAAAAAACCATTGCCGACGCCAACCGAACTTTAGACCCAACTATTGAAACAATATTTTTAACGGGTGAACCTAAGTACACATCGGTCGCCTCGACTATTGTTCGGGATATCATAAAAAATGGGGGAGATGCTTCTCCTTTTCTACCCCCAATCGTAGCGCAGTCCTTACAAAAGTGATATCACTTTTCGAATCGTTTCATAGCTATTTTCTAAATAAGCGGGAAGAGAAGCGGGATTAACCCATTCAATTTTTTCAATATCTTCTTCTACCTGAGGCGTAAGCGTTTCGTTATCGATTGTTGGCGCAACCATTTGAAACCAATGCGTCTCCTTAAAGATTTCTATTGAGTCTTGAAAGTAGGTGTGATGTGTAACCGTTATTTTTCTAACTATTTCTACTTTTTTTATTCCGGTCTCTTCCTTCACTTCCCGAATTGCGCATTCTTCGATTGTTTCACCAGGATCAAGTTTGCCCTTTGGGAGATCCCATTTATTTCGTCGAAAAATTAATAAGACATCATTTTTCTCATTTCTAATTAATCCTCCACCAGCTTGAATAATAAGGGCCATGTATTTGATTTTACTACATTTGTTAAATGTCAGACGCAGTTATCATTGCTGAAAAACTTTTACAAGTTAAAGCAGTTCAGTTAAATCCAAAACAGCCCTATACTTGGGCAAGTGGTTGGAAAAGTCCCATCTACTGTGACAATAGAAAGGTGCTTTCTTTTCCTTACATCAGGGACTTTATTAAATCAGAATTGTGTAATGTGATTTTTGAAAAGTTTGAAGATGCTGCCATACTAGCTGGAGTTGCAACGGCTGGAATCCCTTGGGGCGCAATGGCTGCAGATCAATTGAAACTTCCCTTTATATATGTGCGCCCTAAACCTAAAGAACATGGATTAGGGAATCAAATTGAAGGCGAATACTCCAAAGGTCAAAAAGTGCTAGTAATTGAAGACTTAGTTTCTACTGGAAAAAGTAGTCTGCAAGCGGTGGATGCCTTATTGGAAAAAGGGCTGGAAGTAATAGGAATGGTTTCCATTTTTAACTACGGATTTTCCGCAGCGAAAGACCAATTTGAATCCCGTAAGCTCAATTATTATTCTTTAACAGACTATCCTACTCTTATACAATTGGCCTTACAAAACGGTATGGTAGGAGAGGAGGAGTCAATTTTATTAAATCAATGGAGAAAAGACCCTGCGAATTGGGCCCCTTAATTTTTTATGCGTTTTATAATAGTTTTTAGTTTACTGATAGGACTTTTTGCAAGCAATTCAATTGCTGCGCAAGTCAAACCCATTACAAACACGGTTGTAAAGATTCCACAGGCACTTTGCATTAATTGTAAAAACAGATTAGAGTATCAGCTAAAAAGATTGGATGGGGTGGCTGAATTTTTAGTGTATTATCAAAGAGGGGAAGCGAAAGTTCGATTTATCACCGATCGAACTGATATAGAACAAATAAAAACTGCCATTTCTAATTGCGGGTATGACGCCGATGACGTACTTGCCAATCCCGATGCTTACAATAGGCTACCCCTTAGTTGTAAGAAGA
>CAYFLE010000076.1:0-6913 GCA_964343645.1 uncultured Chitinophaga sp.
CTTGTAAGGCTGCAGGGCTGCTAGCTAGTAAGCGAGCAATGATTCGATTGACGCCTTCATCTAGTCCTTGCACGTCGGCATATAATTCTGCAAATAAACCTCGTTGATGAGCCCAATCGGCCGTTCTCCAAGCAGTGGCATCAAGGGCTAATTGAGAAAATGCAGACAAACCGATTTTTCTTTCCACGGCAGGTCCCACTACAAAGGGACCAATGCCTACAGCAAGCTCACTCAATTTAACCGCCGCTTCCTCTGTGGCTAATGCATAGTCAACTGCAGCTGCTAAGCCAACTCCACCTCCCACACATTTTCCATGAATTCTACCAATGATTATTTTACCACAGGTACGCATTGCATTGATGACCATTGCAAACCCACTAAAAAATTGAAGTCCTTCTTTTTCTGTTTGAATTTGTGTGAGCTCATCAAAAGAAGCGCCGGCACAAAATGCTTTTTCACCTTTACTGCGCAAGAGAATGATTTTACACTGACTATCTTGTCCTGCTGTTGTAATGGCTTGGGCGAGTTGTTGTAAAATAGCTCCAGGAAGTGAATTGCTTTGCGGGTGAAAAAATTCAATTGTGCAAAGTCCATGTTGGGTGGAGGTCTGTACGGTTCCGTTGTCCATGCCTTATTATTTTGTTTGTTCTTTTTTAGCAACCATTGTTAGAATCGTAGCTACACCCGTAATCTCATTGGTTTCATCTAAAATTTCTACTAACCATTTGACAATCCCTTTTTCTATTTCATCACCCCGTTTATAGTCTTCAGGTTTTTCTACTATCCGTTTGTCTTGTAGTAATTTTTCTTTACAAGTAAATCGAATTTGAATAGTACTTCCAGGGTAAACAGGTTTTGTAAATCGAAGTTCATCGATTCCGTAATTCAATAGCACGGGATTTTTTTCATAGCTATCTACAAATAATCCAGCCGCCAAACTCATAATCAAATAGCCATGTGCCACTTGTTTTTCAAACATGGTGTTGGAGAAATCGGTTTCCCGGAGATGTGCATAAAAGTGATCGCCACTCAAATCGGCAAATTGGTCAATGTCTTCGGCTGTAATCAAACGAGGTGCCGTAGTAATTTGATCCCCAATTTCTAATTCTTCAAAATATTTTTTGAATGGATGTTTCCCCGGATCTTTTCCTTTTGCATGGGGCTGGTAAACATTAGTGATTGCTGTAATCATGGTAGGCGAACCTTGTATCGCGGTGCGTTGTAAATAGTGCTTGACACCTCGGATGCCTCCCATTTCTTCGCCTCCGCCGGCTCTGCCAGGCCCACCATGTACAAGTAATGGCAAGGGAGAACCATGGCCCGTACTTTCTTTGGCACAGTCTCTATTTAGAATTAATATTCTTCCGTGATGTGACGCAGCGCCTAACACATATTTTTTTGCTTCCTGTTCATTATTAGTAACAATCGTCGTAACCAAACTTCCTTTGCCTAGTTTGCTAAGCGCGATGGCTTCTTCGATACTTTGATAGGGCATTAAGGTACTAACCGGTCCAAAGGCTTCTATTTCGTGTGGTTCAATACTTTGAAAAGGTTTTTCATTGAGCAAAAGAAGGGGAGAGAGAAAGGCTCCTTTGACTGCATCAGCATCAACAACCTCTACGCTATCGAGGGAACCATAGATAAGTTGTGAACTAGCTAATAATTTTTTTACTTGGCTCAATACCTCTTCGCGTTGCGATTGACCCGCCAAACTTCCCATGCGAACTTTTTCATGGAGCGGTGATCCAATTACAGTTTGTGCCAGTGCTTTTTGTAAAGCCGTAGCAACGTCGGATAATAAGGTTTGAGGAACAAAAATTCTTCGCACTCCGGTACAGCGTTGTCCAGCTTTCAAGGTCATTTCTTTACGCACCTCTTTGATAAAAAGTTCAAATTCTGGATCCTCAGGGTGTACCGATTGGCCCAATACAATGCAATTAAGACTGTCTGCCTCCATGGTGAAGGGAACATTGTTAGTTAGTAAGGCTGGCGTATTTTTTAATAAGGCTCCTGTATGTGCACTACCTGTAAATGTGACGATATCCTGACTGTTGGTCCAATTGAGCAAATCTCCGGCGCTGCCACACAAAAGTTGTAAAGATCCTTCTGGGAATATTTTGCTGGCAATGATTTCTTTAAATACCGCTTCTGTTAAATAAGAAGTAATGGTAGCTGGTTTTACAATGGCAGGAACGCCGGCTAATAAATTCACCGCAATTTTTTCCAGCATGCCCCAAACAGGAAAGTTAAAGGCATTGATATGTATGGCTACTCCTTCTTTGGGCACTAATAAGTGGGTGCCCATAAACGTATTTTGCTTGCTGAGATTATGCGATTCACCGTCAATACAAAAAGTTTCATTGGGGAATTTTCTTCGTAGCGATGCATTGGCAAATAAATTACCAATTCCTCCTTCAATGTCTACCCAACTGTCCGCTTTGGTGGCTCCGCTTTTGTAACTCAATGCATAAAAAGCAGATAAATGTTTTTGTAAATGAATGGCCAGTGCCTTTAATCGAAGGCCGCGTTCATGAAAAGTCAACGAACGCAAGGCAGGATTACCAATCGTGCGACCATATTCAATCGCCGATTTGAAATTGACTCCTTGCGTGCTGGCTTGTGCAATTGGCTCACCTGTTACGGCATCCGTTAATAGTTGTCCATTACCTGTTCCGGCGATCCATTCACCCTGGATATAATTATTGAGTTGTTTCATAGGGGAAGCTTGCTAGGGCGAAGGTACCCATTTATCATTCATGCTTTTAATGGGAAAGGATCTGTTTATCTTTGCCAAAAAATCAGCACTATGGTACGGGTACTCTTTTCTGTTTTCTCTTTGTTAGTCATTATGGGTTGTCAAAACTCTTCCCCTTCTACTACGGAAGGGCATGCGCATCATGCTGAAGCGGAAGCCCCTAAAACTCCTGCGGATAGTGTTTATACCCAGGTGATGGATGTACATGATCTGGTTATGCCAAAAATGGGAAAGGTGAGGGGTGCACAAAAAAGAACGCAGTTATTAATCGATTCTATCTCGGCATTACCAGTCAATTCCGCCCGTGCATTAGCCTCTTATAAAAAAGAGTTAGAAACTTTATCCAGTGAGCTCAACTATGCGGATTACGCCATGGATCAGTGGATGATGGAGTTCAATTTGGATTCAGGGAAGAATAATACGGAAGTTCGATTGGCTTATTTACGTAGCGAGCTAAACAAGGTTTCAAAGGTGAAGGAAGCTGTATTGTCAAGCCTGGGCAAGGCGGATACTTTGCTGAAAAAATAACCCGTCTTGTTTTTCTTATATTGCAGGAATGGCAAGCCGGCTTCGACTTTTTACCAAGCGTTTTTTTATTTATGCGAATAGCCTAGTTGTCCTTTTATTTTTGCTATCCTGTCTGATCCCCTTATTGCATCCCCAACAATGGTGGTGGGTGTCCATGATGGGGCTGAGTTTCCCCGTGCTTCTTTTTTTAGTAGTAGGTTTCTTTTTTGGCTGGTTGATTCTGCTAAAATTTGATTTAATTTTTATTTCACTGATTGCTTTAGCGTTAGGGTATAAAAGCATTGCAGTTTTCATTGGTTTCAATGCACCCAGCTCGTTTGAAAAAGCTACACCTTCTCATTCTATCCGAGTGGTAAGTTGGAATGTGGCACGGTTTATTGAACCAGCGAGAAATAATAACACCGGAAGTGCCACCCGAAGAAAAATGTTGGCATTGCTCCGCGAACAGCAGGCAGATGTTTTGTGTTTACAAGAATTTTATACTTCGGATAATCCTGCTTTTTATAATAATATCCGGGCTATTCAGCAAGAACTAGGATTTCGTTATTATTATTTTCCATTTGATAAAGATGGTGATCGAAACTATTATAGCTCTATCATTTTTTCTAGATATCCTATCGTGGACAGCTCTTTTTTGCGTTATCCTCGCCCTTCACAGCCCGAGGCATTGGTGCAGGCCGATATCAAAATTGGGTTGGATACCATTCGTTTTTTTACCACCCATTTGCAATCCCAGCGATTCGATAAAATGGATTATTGGCGAATGGAAAAAATTCGAAGTCGAGAAGACAGTTTGGTTTATCACTCCATTCCCATTGTAGGGAAATTAAAAAGAGGGATTGTGATTCGGAGTATGCAAGCCGATATTATTGATCAGGTCCGGAACAACTCGCCGTATCCAGTTATCATGACTGGCGACCTGAACGATGTTCCCAACTCGTACACTTATTTTAAAGTACGAGGTGTTTTTAAAGATGCTTTTTTGGAAAAGGGGTACGGAATTGGGCGCACGTTTAGAAGTTTATCTCCCACTTTGCGGATTGATTACATTTTTACAGATCCTCGTTTTAAGGTGCAACAATTCAAGCGGGAAAAGAAAAATTACTCCGATCACTATATGATTGTAGCCGATATTCAGATAGGTAGGCCGTAATGATATTTTAATCATCTTTGCAGCATGCAACAGCTCCACCTCTATAATTCATTAACCCGGCAAAAAGAAGAATTTAAATCCTTGGTAAAAGGACATGTGGGGATGTATGTGTGTGGGCCTACTGTGAGTGGGGAAAGCCACCTAGGTCATGCTCGACCTTATATTACATTTGATGTGGTCCTACGCTATTTGCAACACCTGGGATATAAAGTTCGTTACGTTCGAAATATCACGGATGCCGGACATTTTGAGGAAGAGGGAAGAGCGGCTACCGATAAAATTGCAGAAAAAGCACAAGTAGAAAAATTGGAGCCGATGGAATTGGTACAGAAATATACCAATCTATTTCATTGGGCGATGGAACAGTTCAATACCCTGCCGCCTTCCATAGAGCCAACGGCTACCGGTCATATTGTGGAGCAAATTGGTATGATTGAAGAAATCATCAAAGCCGGATATGCCTATGAGGTGAATGGCTCTGTGTACTTTGATGTAAAAAAATATGCGGCTTCGCATGAGTATGGAAAATTGAGCGGACGAGTCATTGACGAATTGCTCACTACTACACGCGAACTAGAAGGACAGGATGAAAAAAGAGACCGAGCTGATTTTGCCCTTTGGAAAGCAGCAGCTCCGGAGCATATCATGCGTTGGAAAAGTCCTTGGGGCGTAGGGTATCCTGGTTGGCATATTGAATGCTCTGCTATGGCTACTAAGTATTTGGGCGCACAATTTGATATTCACGGCGGCGGAATGGATCTTTTATTCCCACATCATGAAAGTGAAATTGCACAGAGCACTATTTGCAATCATACGGCTCCCGTTCGCTATTGGATGCACAATAATATGATTACGATCAATGGTCGTAAAATGGGAAAGAGTTATAATAACGTCATTAAGTTGACAGAACTCTTTAGTGGACAACATCCTTTATTGGAGAAAGCCTATCACCCAATGACCATTCGATTTTTTATTTTACAAACGCACTATAGCAGTACGCTTGATTTTAGCAATGAGGCGTTACAAGCGGCTGAAAAAGGATTGAAGCGATTATGGGATGCCGTAGAGGGATTTCAAAAATTAAATGCCGAAGAGTGGACCCAAACTACGGGTTCAGATGTGGAGTTAGAAAAAAAGGTCAATGAATTATTAGATGCGCTACCGCTCTATATGAATGATGATTTTAGTACAGCCAAAGTGCTCGCGAATTTGTTTGAACTAGTGCCTGTGTTGAACTCTATCAAGGACGCCATCACGCCAAAGGGGGCTCTATCTCTACAAACATTCAAACGTCTTCAAGAAGAATTCACTCTTTGGTTGGAAACAATTTTAGGATTGCAACCCTTGCATGCGGCGGACCAGGAAAAATTGCAGGGTGTTATGGAACTGTTGATTGATATTCGTAAAGAAGCAAAAGGTCGTCGTGACTTTATGACTTCTGATAAAATTCGTGACCGATTAATCGCACTAGGAATACAACTCAAAGATGAAAAGGGCGGGGGAATGAGTTGGAAAATTGATTAAGCGAACTGAACAGATTCCATTTTAGCTAACCATTCTTTACTGATACGTGCACCTAAGCCAGGTAAATCTGGCAAGTGAATCTGTCCCTTTTTCCCATAGCAAATACCCCCCTCTACCGGATCCTCACGGAACATAAGTGCTGTATCAAAATCAAAATGAACAATATTCGGACTGCAACAAGCAAAGTGAGCAAATGCTGTCATAGCTAATCGTGATTCAATCATGGCACCTACTTGCATTTTGATATTCGCTTTATCGGCTAGTTCAACAATTTTTTTGGCATTCAATAATCCACCCGCTTTTCCAATTTTGATATTAAAATAATCACAAGCGTGGATGGCAATGAGTCGAGCCGCATCATGCGGATCACCGCAACTTTCATCGGCCATGATTGGAATCGGACTTTCTTTTTTAACGCGCGGTAATTCAGTATAAAGATGACGTGAAATGGGTTCTTCACAGTGTTGGATATCAAAAGCAGCGAGTGCTTGAAGCGTGGTAATTGCTTCCGCTATACTCCAACCTTGATTGGCGTCGATGCGGATAGGAATTTCATTGCCAACGGCTGTTCTGATTGCACGGATTCGCTCAATATCTGTAGGGCCATGCTGGCCTAGCTTTACTTTGATAGCGGGGAATCCTTGTGCGACTATCCACTTTGCATCCGCAGCCATTTTAGCAGGTTCTCCGATGCTCACGGTGTAATCAGTGATTATTTCTTTGTTGGCATCACCGCCTAAAAATTTCCAGAGCGGTTGATTGGCCTCCTGTGCGGCTATATCAAACAGTGCCATATCAAAAGCACTTTTGATACTATTGTTAAGATAAATGACACTATCCATTAATTGAATAGCGTCATTTATGTATAATGGGTTTTTCCCAAGTAATACCTTGGCAAAGTATTGGCCTACTATATAACAGGTTTCTTGACTTTCACCATTGATCGGCATATA
>CAYFLE010000077.1:0-3602 GCA_964343645.1 uncultured Chitinophaga sp.
AACATGGGTAAACCAAGCTTCGTTACTCTGTGAATGAAAGGGTCCTGCACCTACACCCGCACCCGTGGGCATACGCACCACTACATTAGCAGATTGACCCCAGCGATAATGAATCTTTGCAAGATTGTTAACAATCTGATTGAGCCCTACTGATACAAAATCCGCAAACTGCATTTCTACCATCGAGGAGTATCCTTCTAATGATAAACCTAAAGCCGCCCCCAGTATCGCACTTTCACAAAGTGGTGTATTCCGAATTCGTTCACGGCCAAACTGCTGTACAAATCCTTCGGTGATTTTAAATGCGCCGCCATATTCAGCAATGTCTTGTCCCATTAAAATAAGACGAGGATCTCTTTCCAATTGTTGACGCAAGGCTTCACGAATGGCATCCACAAAACGCAACTCTCTTCCTTGATCATCGTCGGTCAATACCGAAGGAGTCTCCAATCGAGGCGCATACACATCTTGCAACTCATTCGGTGCATTCGCTATCACCGATTGCGGAGCAAGTCCAATGGATAATTCTGTTTCTATTTTCTGTTTGAACTCATTGCGAATATCCGCTACGTCAAACGCAGTTAACACCCCTTGCTCTATTAAATAGCGCTCATAATTTTTGACAGGGTCTTTTTGTTCCCACTCCGCAAAAAGTGCAGCGGGAACGTATTTGGTACCACTAGCTTCTTCATGTCCGCGCATGCGAAAAGTCATGCACTCAATCAAGTACGGCTTTTGGTGTTGAAGACAATAGTCGCGCACTCCTTTAACCGTGTCGTATACCGTCAACATATTATTCCCGTCAATTTGCACTCCTTCCATCCCGTATCCCTTCGCTTTATGGACCAAACTTTCACAACGATACTGTTCATTGGTTGGTGTGCTTAAACCATAGCCATTATTCTCAATGATAAAAATCACAGGTAAATCCCACACCGCAGCTACATTGAGTGCCTCATGAAAATCACCTTCACTCGTACCACCATCGCCCGAAAAAGCAAGTGAAACTTTTTCTTTTTTTGCCAATTTGTAGGCAAGAGCGGCACCATCTGCTACGGCTAGCTGAGGGCCCAAGTGTGAAATCATACCGCAGATATGATGAGCGCTGCTTCCGAAATGAAAACTTCTTTCTCGGGCTTTACTATATCCCTGTTGAGATCCTTGCCACTGCAAAAACAATTTATGGAGTGGCATCTCTCTTGCTGTAAACACCCCCAGGTTGCGATGTAAGGGCATTATCCATTCGTCTTTTGCAAGTGCCAACGTAGCACCCACTGCAATCGCTTCTTGACCGATGCCGCTAAACCATTTTGAAATTTTTCCCTGTCGAAGCAACACTAACATCTTGTCCTCAATCATGCGAGGCCATAACAACTGCCGATAAAACTGTAGTAGCTGTTCGTTTGTTAAGTTCTTTCGATCAAAAATCATAGGTTAAAGTTCAGGAAAAACAAGCGTACTCATCAAATCACCACTAATTCATAAAAATCATCCGGTTGCAGATATTGCTGCGCTAAAGCTCGTAATTGTTGGGGCGAGCAATTTCTAATTTGGTCAATCGTGGAATAAAAATGAGCGGGCGAAAGATCATTTAAGATCAAGTTTTTCCACCGGCCAATTAATTGAAAAGGGCCATCTAAATCACCTAAAATTCCTCCCATCATATAGTTACGAACTAATGCCAATTCCTCCTCACTGATTAATTCATTACGCAATAGTTCCATTTCAGCATAAACTTCACGAATTGTGGCTTCACAAACGTCTTTCCCCGCTTCCGTGCTCACCATCCAAGCAGAGCGTTGCTGGAGATTTAATAAATAGCTATGAATTCCATAAGTGTACCCTTTATCCTCTCGAATATTACTCATGAGGCGCGATCCAAAAAATCCACCAAACACCGTATTGAGCACTAGGGCAGGAATAAAATCAGGATGATGCCGATTAGGAAAAGGACGCGCGAGTCGAATAGCTCCTTGCACCCCGTTTTCATCATTTTGAATTCGAAACTTTTTTTGGTCGTCCACTTGTATCGGGTGGACCGGTATCACTCGTTGTTGATTAGGAAGGTCGCCAAATAATTGATTCAAGGAGTCTATAAAACCAGTAGGAATTTTCCCTGCCACAAATAATGCAAACTGCCCTTGACGATAGTACTGATCATAAAAAGCAAGTAATTGATCACGACTTAACGCATCATAGCTTTCCGCAGAGCTGAATTTTCCATAAGGATGATTCTCTCCAAACAAATAGGTGTCAATCAGTCTGCCTGCTACAAAATCACTTTTTCGCAGGTTTACATTCAATCGCTGCTTCATATTTTGCTGATACAGCTGTAGCTCCTCGGCTGGAAAACTCGCATCAGTAACAAGCTCACGTACTAACGGCAACAATTGCGAAATATGTTTGGTGAGACAATGTAGCGTTATAGTTGCTTGCTCACTAAAACAACTACGATTGAGGTAAGCTCCTAAATAATCTACTTGCTCATCAATTTGAAATGCGGTTTTAGTAGAAGTCCCATTCCGTAATAAATAATTAGTAGTAGCTGCTACTAAGTTTTGATTTTCGAAACAATTCCCGGCCCAAAAAACCCATTCCACTTGCAATACTTCTTCGGTGCCTGCATCAATCATATATACGGGAACTCCATTATTTAATTGATGCTGCTCGCAAGGCTTTAATTCCATTTGATAATGGACAGCGTCAACGATGGCAGGGGCTATTGTACGATTCAACAATGTCATTTATTCGCGTAATAATAAAGGGTGTTGGAATTTTCTGATCGCAACAAATCATGACTCAATTGCTTAATCTGTTCCGTTGTTACCGCCGCGTACTGATTTAATTCAGTATTCATTAATGCCGCATCTCCCAATAATTCATAATAAGCAATGCTGCTAGCTCTGCTCATTACACTCATATCTTCAAAAGCAATAGAACTTTCTGTTTTGTTTTTCACTTTTTGCAATTCCTGCTCAGTGGGTCCTTCTTTGCAAATTTTATCGATCTCCTGCTGTATGGCCTGCTCCGCCTGTTCCATGTTTACTCCTTCAGTCAATTTACCTTCTATCGTCAGTAGCCCAGGATCACTGCTTCCAAAATGATAACAATCTAAATGAACAAATAGCTTTTGTTCTTTTACTAATTGCTGATAGAGTCGTGAAGAATTATTCCCTCCTAAAATATCTGTTAACAAATCAGTGGCATGATAATTTTTATCAAGCCTCCCGGGCATATGCCAAGTTTTACAGAGTAAATCCAACGGCACATTCGATACCATTTCTTTTTTACGTGCTTTTGCTTGTGAGGGCTCTTGCGGTAATTGTCGTTGATACTTTGTTCCAGCTGGAATACCGCCAAACCATTTTTCGGCAAGCGCTAGCACTTGGCCAGCATGTACATGACCCGCCACTACCAAAATAGCATTACAAGGCGTATAGTGCTTAAAGAAAAAGTCTTTTACGTTTTGCAGCTTGGCCTGCTCAATATGTGAAAGCTCTTTCCCGATAGTCATCCATTGATACGGATGAACCTGATAAGCTAATTGACGCATATTGTGCCAAACATCTCCGTAAGGCTTATTCAAATAATGTTCTTTAAAC
>CAYFLE010000077.1:3612-4489 GCA_964343645.1 uncultured Chitinophaga sp.
TTGCACATCCAAGCTCTTTTCACTGAAAGCCAACGATAACATCCGATCACTTTCCAGCCAAAATGCAGTTTCTAGATTATCGGCCGGTAATTGGATATAATAATTAGTGAGATCATTGGTCGTGTAGGCATTATTTTCTCCGCCCGCCATTTGAAGCGGCTCATCGTAATCTGGGATATTGACAGATCCCCCAAACATCAAATGTTCAAATAAATGAGCAAAGCCTGTTTGTTGAGGATTTTCATCTCGTGCGCCCACATCATATAACACATTCACCACCGCCATTGGGGTGGAAACATCTGTATGCACTAATACGCGTAACCCGTTTTGTAAAGTGAATCGCTCAAACTGTATCATGGAAACACAAAGTTAGCTGATACCAAGGGTATCTTGTCCATGAACAGTAACTTTGCAATATGCATATTGATGAACTACTCCAACGAGCATTACAATTTGAATTTTTAAGTAAGGAAGAAGGGCTGCACCTATTTTCCCATGCTCCCCTAGCAGATTTAATGAATGTGGCGGATGAACTTCGGAAAATTCAGGTGCCGCACGGAAAAGTAACGTGGCAGATTGACCGAAATGTGAATACCACGTATGCATCGCGAATTGCAAATTTTGTAATTTCTATCGAATTCCTGGACATCCGGAAGCCTACATCACAAACATCGATACCTATCGCGAAAAAATAAAAGAGACTATTCGTTACGGTGGCGATCAACTATTATTACAAGGTGGTCATCACCCTGACTTAGGGTTACAATTTTATATAGATACATTTCGTGCAATCAAAGCGGAATTCCCCGATATTCGATTGCATGCATTAGGCCCACCCGAGGTGGCACATATCACCAAGTTGGAAAAAAGTACACAC
>CAYFLE010000077.1:4499-6881 GCA_964343645.1 uncultured Chitinophaga sp.
GCTCCAAGCATTGCAAGAAGCTGGATTAGATTCCTTACCAGGCGCCGGTGCCGAAATTTTAGTAGACCGCGTGCGTCGCTTAGTTTCCAATGGAAAATGCGGCGCGCAAGAGTGGTTGGATGTCATGCACGAAGCACACAAATTAAATATTACCACCTCCGCAACAATGATGTTTGGACATGTGGAAACACTGGAAGAACGATTTGAACATTTACTCAAACTAAGAGAGGTTCAATCACGTAAACCAGCAAACGCAAAAGGATTTTTAGCATTTATTCCCTGGACCTTTCAGGATGTAGATACCTTACTCGCTGAAATTCGCGGCGTACACAACCTCACTACCAAAGAAGAATATATCCGCATGATTGCGATTAGCCGAATCATGTTACCCAATATCAAAAACATTCAAGCCAGCTGGCTCACCGTAGGAAAAGAAACCGCAGGCGTCTGTTTACATGCGGGTGCAAATGATTACGGATCTATTATGATTGAAGAAAATGTGGTAAGTGCAGCAGGTGCGCCGCATCGATTTACCTATCGCACGATACAAGATGCTATACGCGAAGCAGGGTTTGAGCCACAATTACGCAATCAAGAATATGATTGGAGAGAATTACCTGCTCATATCGAAGAGCAAGTGATCAACTATTAGTATTTCACTAATCGTTCCACTGCTTGTTCAATCGTTTCCTTTTTCTTAGAAAAACAGAAACGTAATACTTTATCATCGGTGCGATCAGCATAAAAAGCAGATACCGGTATAGTGGTCACACCCGCTTCTTTCGTAAGACGAACCGCAAAGTCCATATCGCCTTCCTCGCTGATTTGATTGTATTTAGCGCAAATGAAATAACTACCATAACTAGGCAAGAGCGTGAAGCGCGTTGCCTTCATTTGCTCCATAAAAAAATCTCTTTTTTGCTGCATCAAGCCCGACAAGTCCAAATACGCCTCTCTGTTTTTTAAAAAAGAAGCGAGGGCGACCTGCGTAGGTGTGAAACAACAAAAAGCATTGAACTGGTGAATCTTTCTGAATTCCTTCATCAGCGGAGCAGGGGCAATACAATAACCCAACTTCCATCCTGTACAGTTATATACTTTTCCAAAGGAGAAGCACACAAAACTTCTTGCAAACAAATCGGGATAGCGAAGGATACTTTGATGAGGAATGCCATCAAAAATTAAATGCTCATATACTTCGTCACTCAAAATAAAAATAGAAGTCCCTTCCACTGTTTTTCGCAATTCCTCAATATCCGTTGTACTAATAACTGCTCCAGTAGGGTTGTGAGGAGAGTTAATCAAAATGGCACGTGTGCGTGGAGTAATCGCTGCACGTACTGCATTCCAATCAATATGATAATCGGGATAGACCAATGGAATTCTAACTGCCTTTGCTCCATTCACTTCGATGTTGGGAATATAACTGTCATAAGCAGGCTCAAACACAATGACCTCATCGCCGGCTTGCAAAAAAGAAGTGAAAGCCGAGTAAATAGCATACGTACCGCCCGGGGTGATTGTAATTTCTGTATCAGGATTGATCGTGGCGCCGTATAAAAAATTTACCTTTTCGGCAATCGCTTCCCGCAACGGTGTCCATCCAGGCATGGGCACATACTGATTATATTGATCACGCATCGCCTTTGCGACGCCCTCAATTAGTTCTTCACTCATCGGGAAATCTGGAAAGCCCTGACCTAAATTAACAGCTTTGTGCTCAGTGGCCAGCGCACTCATGGTAGCAAAAATGGTGGTGCCAACTGCAGGAAGTTTTGAATGAATTTGCATAAAATTTTACAGATAATGTTCCCCCATATTTCTTTTTACTTCTGCCACATACTCTTTGATCTGCTGTTCTTTTTCTTTTTTGCAGATGAGTAATACGTCATCCGTATCCACAATAATATAGTCTCGGAGCCCTTGTAATAAAACCAATTTATCATCCGATGCATGAACCATACAGTTATTAGCATCAACCACCATCACTTGTTTTCCCACTACCGCATTGCCAAAATAATCTTTCTCCATATTATCCCACGCACTGTTCCAGGTTCCTAAATCACTCCAACCAAAGCTGGCTGGAATTACAAACACATTCGATGCTTTTTCCATTACGCCAAAGTCAACAGAAATATTAGTACACTGCGGATAAATTCGTTCAATAGCTTCACGCTCCGTTGCTGCATTGAAATGTTCTTTTTCTGCAGCAAACACTTCATATACTTCGGCCAAATGCATTTCAAATGCATGCAAAATATTTTTCACTTTCCAAGTGAAGATGCCGGCATTCCATAAAAAGTCACCACTGGCCATAAAGGCTTTGGCAATTTCTTCATTAGGCTTTTCCGTAAATGTTTTCACCTTAAAAACATCCGTAGC
>CAYFLE010000078.1:0-279 GCA_964343645.1 uncultured Chitinophaga sp.
ATGTAGGTTTGTTAGTGAGCATGGCTAATAAACGAAGGCTCATGGTATGAGCAAGGGTATCCGCGGAGAAATAAAGTGTTGGAACTTTGGCATTAACAGCGAGCGCAAGTGCGAAAGTAGATTTACCTACGCCGTTCGGTCCTACAATTCCAATCCGTTCTCCTTTTTTAAACGTATAGTCAAATCCTTTTAATAATTGCAGCGATCCATGGGCTTTGTACACTTTTTTAAGCTCCAGTATTTTACCTCCTAGCCTTGACATTTTCAGGCTTAATTGCA
>CAYFLE010000078.1:289-6858 GCA_964343645.1 uncultured Chitinophaga sp.
ATCTATAGGAGCTTAATCTAATTCAGTTACTAATAGAAATCATGTTAAAACTTCTATATTTCTAACACTTCTTTTGGCTTTTTTCTCTATGTTAGTAAACTGATCTAATCTACTTTTACTCTTAGTGGTTCGGGCACGTGGTTGTTTCCTGACCCATTCTAATTCCCGCTTATATAAATTGCGAATTTTTGCATGACTCGATAGTTCACTTTCTAAGCGAGCGGCTTTTTTTTCTAGATAATTGGTGTAGTCGCCTTTATAGGTATAAAGCTGTCCTTGGTCTAGCTCCCAGATTACTTCGCATACCGCTTCTAAAAAATAACGGTCATGCGTTACGAGGATGAGCGTAGTATTTTCTTTATTTAGAAAGTTTTCCATCCATTCCACCATTTCTACATCCAAGTGGTTGGTAGGCTCATCCATAATCAATAGGATTTCCCGGTTGCCAAAGCCAATATCAATCAAGGTTTTTGCAAGAGCGACTCTTTTTTGTTGTCCTCCACTTAATGTAGATAGCGGTCTATTTAAAAAGTCGATTTTTAATTTTGATAATATTTGCTTCACGCGCGCATCGGCATCCCAGGCTTGCAGTTCGTCCATTTTTTCAATGGCTGCTTGCAATTGCTCGTCATTTCCTGTAGCTACAATGCTTTCGTATAGGCGAATGGCATTCATGACAGGGTGGTTATGAAAAAAAATATTCTCTGCTACTGTTTGCGTCTCGTTTAATCGAGGATTTTGTTGAAAAAAGATAACCTCCACCTCTTTGTGAATCCAAACTTTTCCATCATCGGGCTGCTCTTGGCCAGCGATGATTTTTAATAAAGTAGACTTTCCCGTTCCATTTTTGGCAATTAACGAAATGCGGTCCCCCTTGTTGATATGGAAGGAGAGTGACTCAAAAAGGGGTTGAATTCCATAGCTTTTTGAGATGGCATCAACAGAGCAATAATGCATGTTGCAAATTTACTGGCTTTAATTGGCTAAGCTGGCAATTAATCCGACCAGCAATAATGTAAGGATGCCAGCTATAAACAGTTGATAGGTATCCAATAGCCAGTATAATTTATTTTTCTTTTTGAATTCCTTGAGTCCAGACTGAGAGTTAGGGATATTTAATTTTTCTAACTGTGCTATTATATTTTTTTGGTTTTTAATAGAAAATATATCAAGTGCTTTTAAAATAAGTTGAAGGGATTGGTTTAGTAAGGGAACACTAGCGTCCGTATGTAGCTTTGCAATATTTTCAGCCGAGAGTAAAAGAAATATATATTGCATATAGTAGTCTTCATCTATTCTTGAATGGCGAAAGCTTGCAAGTTTGTTTTCTAGATGAATACAGGCAAGGAGGAGCTCCTCACTTGTTTTGGGTGTATAAACAATTTCTTCTCGGGTTACCTGATGTAGCCATCGTTGGGCTAAGTATTTTTGCTTTTTTAAGGGGTTGGTCAATGTTTCATAAGCCTCTTGTATTTCTTGGAAGGCTATGGAATGGGGAGCAGCACCAGTCTGTTTATCGGGATGATGTAGCTGTATCAGTCTTCTCCAGGACTTTTTAATGTGGGTAGTAGAAGCTCCTGGTTCTAACTCTAATATTTTATAATAGTCTTTGAAGGAGTCCAAGTGTTGGCTAATCAGTGTGAGTATTCCTTTTTGCCATTACAATAGGTGGCAACCACTTTTATTTCTTTTAGTTCTTTTGGACTAACGGTCATCAAGTCCTTGTCTAAAAGGACAAAATCCGCCCATTTTCCTTTTTCGAGACTGCCTTTTTTTTGTTCTTCAAAATTTGCTTTGGCCGCCCAAATAGTCATTCCTCTTAGCGCTTGCTCTCTACTCAATGCATCCTGAGTTTGAAACCCATTTGCCGGCCACTCATTGGTGTCTTGACGAAATACGGCCGCATAAAATGTTTTGAAAGGCGAAATATCTTCGACTGGAAAATCTGTTCCCAATGGGAGCCAATTATTTTGTTTTAGTAATGATTGATACGCATAAGCATGGTTGATACGTGTTTTTCCTAGTCGCTCAATAGCCCAATACATATCAGAGGTTGCGTGCGTAGGTTGAACGGAGGGGATAATTTGATAGTTGCCAAAGGTGGAGACATCACCAGGATTGACAACTTGTGCATGTTCTATTCTCCACCTGAGGTCATTTGAAGGAGGGAGATATTTTGCATAGGTAGAAAGTATCACGCGGTTGCCACTATCCCCAATGGCATGTGTATTCATTTGCCAACCATTTTTTATACACCAGGAGGCGATGCTGTCGTAGTGTGCCGCGCTGCTTAATAAAAAGCCGTAATGCTGTGAGCGATCACTGTAAGGTTGTAACAAGCAGGCTCCTCTGGAACCCAGCGCCCCATCACCATATACTTTAAAACCTCTTACAGTCATTTTATCACTAATCAATTTGCCATTTTTTAGTGCATACGCATAGTTAGTGGGCTTATCACTCAACATAATATAAAGGCGCATGCGTAATGCATCTTCTGCTTGAAGTTGTTTTAATTTTTCTACCACCTCAAAGTCGAGCCCGCAATCATCAAGGGTGGTTAGCCCCATGGCAAAGCAATTTTGCTGGGCTTTTAAAATGGCAGTTGTGAACGCTTCTTTCGTAATTGCGGGCACTTTACTGCTTACTAAATCCACGGCATTATCAATCAGAATACCGGTGGGCACTTGATTGATTGTTTCAATTTCACCTCCAACAAGCTTTTCATTGCCTATCACTCCTGCAAGCGTCAATGCTTTTTGGTTGGCAATCGCCGCATGGCCATCAATTCGCGTTAACAAAACCGGGCGATCGGGGAATAATCGATTGAGATCCTTATTGGTCGGATAATTTTTTGATGCCCAATCATTTTGATCCCATCCTCTGCCAATAATCCAACCACTAGGGTTTTCGTTAGCAAAATCTTTTACTTTTTCAATGATTTCCTCCCAGCTTTTTGTCCCTACCAAGTTTACTTGTAACAATTCCATTGCATATCCCACAAAATGAGCATGTGCATCAATAAAGCCGGGATATATGAAATGGCCAGCGGCATCCTCTTTTTTGTCAAAAGTATAGGCTGCTTCTAAAGCTCCTTTTTCCCCAGTTGCCACAATGACCCCTTTGTCAATGGCCATGGCTTCAACCACCTGAAATTTGGAGTCAACCGTGTAGATGCGTGCATTATAGATTAAAAGATCTGCGGAAGGGGTGGAGCAGCTGGTCATCAAAAAGCAGGCTGCAAGTGGTAGAAAATATTTAATCATATAGCAATTGAATTTGTAGATGTTTGAATGAGCAAGTTAAGTTTTACAAGAGAATAGACGATGTATTGATAAAAAAAGCCGCTCGATTGGAGCGGCTTTTTTTTATCAGAATCTTGAATCAATTAGTTAAATAAATAACGAAGACCGAATTGAATAGAGTAGGTAGAACCAATACCTATGTTATCACGGAAAGTTTTAGTGATAATGTCTCCATTCGCACTTGCTAAACGGTAGATTGGCAATACAGTACCTCCAGGAACTAAACTTGTGGCATTGGTAATTGCCAAAATACGGCTGTTATTGATGGTTTTCAATTTACCCCAACCTGGATCAATGATATTGCCTGCGTTGAAGATATCAATGCTGAATTGTACGGAGTTCTTAGTGCCTTTGATATTAGTGAAAAGATCTTGCAGGATTTTCACATTTACACGATTCAACCAAGGCAACTGGGCGCCATTACGCTCTGCATACTGACCACGATGTGCTCTTAAATATTTGTCTTGTAAAATGTAGCGCTCAAATTGCGTTCTTTGGTCAGCTTGGCTGTAAGTAACACCATTAACAGTATTGGTAGCAAACTGCATTTGTTGTACTTGCGCAGTAGTAGGGATAAAGATCAGGTCATTGGCAACTACACCATCACGATTAAAATCTCCATCGTATACATAGCTGAATCGACCATTCATTGCACCTTCATAGAAGGCTGATACTGTGGTAGCTAAATGCTTGAAGTATTCTTTACGATAGGAGATCATGGCGATAACGCGATCAGGAATCACATAGTCAGTATGGCTTAACATTTGAGAGTTTGGACCATACACGTTAGCCGTTCCTTGCCAAGCGGAGAGTGTTTGGTCGCCACCGCCATCAAACAAGTTTGCTGCAAGTGATTTTGTGTAAGCTACTGACCAAGCTAATCCTTTACTATATGATTTTTCAACTTTTGCAGTTAATGAGAAATAATATCCTCTGTTTCCATTTCCTAATACAATAGGGTTGAACGCTCCAGCAGCACCTGCTTGTGGGATACCGTTATTTAAGGTGTTGATGAAACGAGTTTGTACAGTAGCGCCATACATTGGACGATTATCAGGATAACCAGCAATGTTTAACGCAGCTGGTGCAATCATATTTGGGTTGCGGAAAATGGCTGTATTCAAGTCTTTGTTTAAAATAGCTTCTAATGTTCCAATGATGCCTTTTCCTAAACGTGTATCGATTGCCAAAGTAGATTTCCAAGTTTGAGGAAACTTGAAGTCTTGCGCTAGGGAAGAAGTTTGTCCAGGAACAATGGTACCTGCTGTAGGCACAGTAGAAGGTCTGTAAGCTGCCGGATTTGGATTGAAAGGACCAGGTGTAGCAAAGTTGTTCCAGTATTGAGTAACCTGAATCATACCATTATCACCCGATTGAGCAACGATCCATACAAAAGGTACACGTCCAGTGAATACACCTGTACCGCCACGAATTTGTAGCGAACGATCTCCGTACAAGTCCCAGTTAAATCCAATACGAGGTGACCACAATGGTTTCTTACCAGGTAGGAAACCTGTATTAACTGTTTCCCCACCTTCAAAGCTCATTTGTGCTACTAAGGGGTGTGTAATAATTTGTGGCACACTTGGGAATGTAGGTAGATCCACTCTCAAGCCAAGGGTTACACGCAAGTCTTTATTCACGTTGATCTCATCCTGTCCATAAAGAGAATATTGTCCAAACTTGAAGGAAGAGAAAGCAGGAGCAAAATTCTTAGATAAGGAGTATGTAAGTGCAAAGTCACGAGGTTTGTTTCCATTTGCAAAATCAGCCCATGTGTTGAAAACATAATAGCTGGTAGCGAAACGTTGGAAACCATTGATGGTTTGGCTTAATTCAAATTGTCCACCTAGGGTCCAGTTATGTTTTCCTTTTGTCCAAGTTAAGTTGTCAATTACTGAATAAGTTTTAACCTGACGAAGGTTGCCTAAGCTAAATGGTTCGTAACCAAAAGAAGTATAGGGAGCAGCACCTGTTACACCACCTGTATTACTTAATATGTCTACAAAGGGGAAAATTTGACTATCTGTTGAACGAGAGTCATTCTGGAAAGTGTAAGTGGCACGTAATGTGTTAGCAGCTTTACCAAAATTTGAGTTCAACTCTGCAGCTAATGAATAGAGGTTAGCGCCTTGGAAATAGTTTGAATTTTTGAACCACAACGCGGTGCTAGCTGTACGAGTACTCGTGTAAGAAACGTTTGATCCAGATACCGAAGTACTTGGTGTGAAAGGTTCGCCACCTTCCACCTGGCTGTAACGAACGTTCATTCTGTGCTTCGAGTTAATGTTCCAGTCTAAACGAACTAGGTATTTAGTGCGCTCAATGTTCGGCACATATCCTTGATAAGGTCCAGTCACATACCCAAATTTGTCAAGTAAATATTGACTCATATAATTCAAAGAATCTGCAGTAGGACGAACAACGTTTGCCGCACTTCCGTAAGGAGCAGCAGTAGTAGCTGCGAAGAAGTTTTGGATAGATTTTGGCTGGTTCTCTGTTTCGTAGTTCAAGAAGAAAAATAATTTGTTCTTGATGATGGGTCCGCCCAAACGGAAACCAGTTTGTTTAAATTCTTCAACGGGGCGAATAAATTTTGTTGCCTCTACTTGATCACCACGCTGTTTTTCAGTTCTAAAATAATTGTATACGGATCCACTAAATGTGTTAGTTCCGGCTCTTGTAACTGCGTTAACAGCTGCTCCAATAAAACCAGATTGTCTAATGTCAAATGGCGTTACGTTGACAGAGATTTCATCTATAGCATCCAATGATACAGGGGCTCCACCAGCAGGCAGGTTTGTTCCAATACCAAAGCTGTTGTTAAAGTCTGATCCATCCACTGTAAAGTTGTTCTGACGGTAGTTACCACCACCTATAGAAGCTCCATTTGCTTGAGGGGTAACCTTTGTAATGTCGTTTAAACTACGGCTAATGGTTGGAAGTTGACTGATTTGACGTGAACCCACATTGGTAACGGCTCCAGTTCTTCCCGCATTTAAAATTGAATTTCTTCTTGTGCTAACCACAACGTTTTCTAGTGCTGCAGTTGCATTCGTCAACTCAGCATTTAATAGAAAAGGTTCGGCCAGTTGAAGAAATACGTTTTCATATTTTTCCGCCTTGTGTCCAACAAAGCTGACCTCTATCAGGTAGGGTCCGCCCACGCGCATATTCTGGATAGTGAATTGACCACCAGCACGGGATACAGTGTTGTATTTTGTACCAGAAGGCAGGTGAGTTGCAACGACTGTTGCGCCTACTAAA
>CAYFLE010000079.1:0-6773 GCA_964343645.1 uncultured Chitinophaga sp.
CTATCTGTAAAAAAAGACACCTGTGACACTTGTGGTATGTCCAGGTCTGAAAATAATGGTTGTTGTCACGACGAAAATCAATTTGTACGACTCACCCAGGATCAAAAGTTACCGGTTTACCATTCCTTTCATTTATTCAAACCTATTACTACTAAAATTTCTTTTCACGCGATCAATACTTTCGCAAGCAGCAATATTCCAGTTGCTTCACCTATTGTTTTAGACCTACCGCCTCCTTCAACTCCTTTGTTTGTGCGCAACCAGGTGTTTAGAATTTGATTTTTATTTTTCTCCAGCTTTAGCTGACCTTTCCGATTATATTTATTTTTTATTTTAAAATTTTAATACAATGAAAATTATATTAACAACCAGTTTATTTATCATGAGCATTTTTGCGGTACAGGCGCAAACTACTACTGATGTATTTAATGTATCAGGTAATTGTGGAATGTGTAAAAGCCGTATTGAGGCGGCTGCAAAAGAGGCAGGTGCTTCATCTGCTTCATGGGATGCCGATTCAAAAAAGTTAAAAGTAAGTTTTGATGCAGGCACAACCTCTTCGTCAAAAATTCAAGAAAAAGTTGCCAGCGTAGGGCATGATAATGTTGGGTTTAAAGCTTCAGAAGAAGCATACAATAAGTTACATGCTTGTTGCAAGTATGACCGTGCTGCAACTGAACAAGCTGTAACAGCGTCATGCTGCAAAGATGGAAAGTGCAAAGACGGCACTTGTAAAAACACCAAAAAGGATTGTTGCCAAAACGGGACTTGCGATAAAAAAGAGAAGGCCTGCTGCAGCAATTGCAAGAAGTCTTAATTGTAATGAGAGCTAACTATTTTATACTGTTGCTCCTCTGGTTAGGGGGGCAACAGTATTCTTATGGACAATTCCATACTGCTCGCATTCAAGCAACGGGATTGACTTGCGCACTTTGTAGTAAAGCGATTTACGAGTCACTCGAAAAGCTATCGCCTGTTGAAAAAGTAACAGCAGATATAAAATCTTCTACTTTTTCTATTCAATTTAAAAAGGAGGCTGCTGTCAACCCCGATGAATTGAAAGCAGCGGTGGAAGACGCCGGATTTTTTGTGGGTGGGCTTGAATTGGAAGGGACATGGCCTCTTGATCAACCCAATTTATCTAGTCCATTGCAGCTGGGAGGGAATTGGTATCAAGTTTTGTCTGGGAAAGCCAATAAGGGAAAGCCCTCTTTTACTATTTCTGTTATTGACAAAGGGTTTGTTACAGAAAAAGCGTACAAGAAATTTTTGTCACAATTTACGGAGCCATCTTTTTCAACTGGTTTTTTTGGCGCAGACGTTTCCAATCTAGATCAAAAGCAACGGTTGATACATGTACTTATTTTAAAGTAAGCTTATGCGCATTCTTTTTTTGTTCCTAGTTTTTTTTCAACTGCAAGCATTTTCCCAGCCGCATCTCCTAATCCCGGCATCTGATTTTCGGTTGCCTAATCAAAAGGGGGATAGTATTTCACTCCTTTCATTACGTGGTAAAGTAGTGATACTTGATTTTTGGGCATCCTGGTGTGCGCCTTGTCGGGTGGCTAATAAGAATTTAGTAAAGTCCTATCCTCGGTGGAAAGCAAAAGGGGTGGAGATTATAAGTATTTCTTTAGATGAAAACGCAAAATCTTGGTTAGCCGCTGTCAAAAAAGATCGATTAACCTGGATTCAATTAAATGAAAGGAAAGGTTGGCGATCATCCGTCACTACTGATTGGCAAATCAATAAAATCCCTGCAAGTTTTTTGATTGATCAGGAAGGGAATGTGATTGGGAGAGACCTAGCTGAAGCTGATTTGGAAAAGGCAATTGATCGGTTGGTTAGATAAAATTTAAATCATGCGACTATTTTTCATAGGATTACTTTGTATCTCCAATTTGCTTTATGCCCAGGAGCTCTATGTTTTTTCAGAACCAGCTTCCACGTTGCCTGCTCACTCACTCAGTGTAAAAATGAAGAATCATATTGCTAGTCGAAATGAAATTTTTAATCGATTGTCGTTCAGAAATTCCCCACAGTTATTTTTTGGCCTATCTAAAAATCTAACTATGCGGTTGGGGAGTACCTTTTCTAATATGTACACTTATCGGCCTACGGTAGAGTCTGCTAGCTTTTATATGAAGTACCGGTTTTTGTCAATGGATGGTGTTCATCGACATTTTAGAATGGCTGGATATGTAGAGGCGGCTAAAACTTCTTCTCCTTTTCATTTCGATGAAATCAATTTGGGAGGAGACAAGTCCGGGGTAGAGGCAGGTTTAATTGTAACACAACTATGGAATAAATTGGCAGTGTCAGGCACTGTTAGTCACACACAGGTTTTAGATGAATACCGCTGGATTGTAGGAGCTCATGCAGGCATACATTCATTTCAATCCGTTCAATCCTCCATCGCCGCTGGCTATTTATTGTTACCCCGGAATTATACAAGTTATAAGCAGACCAATCTTAATTTGTATATGGAACTAATTACCCAAAAATTGTTAGACAAAAACCGCTATTACGTCGACTTGGCACCTGCCATGCAGTTTATATTTTCTAGTCAGACTAAGTTAAATGTAGGCTATCGCTTCCAATTGAATTCGGATATGGAACGCATGATGCGTCGTAGCTGGTTGTTGAGCGTGGAAACTACTTTTTTAGGAGCCTTGCGTAAAAATAGTAACTTGAAAAAAAATTGATATGAAATCGAACAGAAGAAATTTTATAAAAAGTGCTGGAGCATTAAGTTTTGTGGGAGTATTGGGAGAAGTGAATGCTTCTTCATTGCTTTCTAATGCTGACAATGGAAAGCTGCTTGCAGCCGAAGAAATTTCTTATCAGCAACAGCCACTTCCTTATGCGTATGCTGCATTAGAGCCATCCATTGATGCGTTGACCATGGAAATTCATTATACAAAACATGCTGCTGGATACACGAAAAATTTGTCCGATGCATGTGTAGCCGAAAAGGTAGACACCACACAGCTCAAGTTAACCGGTTTATTAGCCGCCATTTCCACTTATAGTGTCAAAATGAGAAACAACGCAGGGGGTCATTATAACCATGAGTTTTTCTGGCGGACGCTTCGAGCTCCACAATCAACCAATGCACCCGATGGTGAATTATTAAACGGATTGCAATCACAGTTTGGATCTGTTGATACGTTCAAGACTCAATTTGAAGAGGCAGCTCGCAACCGATTTGGAAGTGGGTGGGCTTGGTTGGTAAAATCGCCCGATGGAAAATTAAAAGTCTGTTCGACTCCTAATCAAGATAATCCATTGATGGATCTAAGCGATTGCAAGGGTACACCATTGTTAGGACTGGATGTGTGGGAGCATGCGTATTATCTCAAATACCAAAACAAACGTCCCGACTATATCAAAGCTTTTTGGGCAGTGATTAATTGGGACGTAGTTGCAGAACGATTTAAAAAAGCTTAAGCCTTTTCCTCCATATAACTTTCTACGGGCTCGCAGGTACAAATCAAATTACGATCGCCGTGGGTGTTATTGACTCTAGATACTGAAGGCCAGAATTTATTCGTAGTCACATAGTATAAAGGATAAGCAGCTTCGGTGCGGCTATAGGCATGTGGCCATTCATCAGCCATTACTGTTAACTGTGTGTGCGGTGCATTCTTCAGTACATTGTCTTTTTTGTCGGCCTTACCTTCTTCAATAGCACGTATTTCATTTCGAATAGCAATTAGAGCATCACAAAAACGGTCTAGCTCTGCTTTATCTTCACTTTCAGTGGGCTCAATCATAATAGTGCCAGCCACTGGAAAACTCATCGTGGGGGCATGAAATCCGTAGTCCATTAATCGCTTAGCCACATCTTCTGCTTCAATTTCAGCGGATTTCTTAAATGGTCTTAAGTCGACAATAAACTCATGAGCGCATTGTCCCGTATGATTGGTGTAAAGAATATCGTAATGACCTGCTAGTCTTGCACGCATATAGTTTGCATTCAAAATAGCATATTCAGTAGACGCTTTGAGACCTTCTGCTCCTAACATGCAGATATATGCATAGGAGATTAACAAGATCATCGCCGAGCCAAATGGGGCTGCGGAAACGGCATCTTTTGTTCCGTCATTGACATGCCCAGGCAAATAAGGTTTCAAATGTTCTTTTACACAGATAGGGCCCATGCCAGGTCCGCCGCCTCCATGAGGAATCGCAAATGTTTTATGCAAATTGAGATGACAAACATCCGCTCCAATCAATCCAGGGGCCGTTAATCCAACTTGCGCATTCATATTGGCTCCATCCATATAAACTTGTCCACCGTGCTCATGGACGATACCTGTAATTTCCTTGATTGTTTCTTCGTACACACCATAGGTGCTGGGGTAGGTAATCATGATGCCCGCCAACTCATTGGAATGCGCGATTGCTTTTTGTTTGAGGTCTTCCAAGTCAACATACCCATTTTCTAACGCTTTCACTACTACTACTTTCATACCAGCCATCACGGCAGAAGCTGGATTGGTTCCATGTGCAGAAATGGGGATAAGCATTACATCTCTATGCGGATTTCCTTGCGCTTGATGATAAGCTCTGATGGTTAATAGCCCTGCGTATTCGCCTTGTGCACCACTATTAGGTTGCAAACTACACGCATCAAAAGCGGTAATATCACAGAGGTAAGTACTTAACTCCTCCATCATCTGATGATAACCTTTTGCTTGAGCCGTAGGTACAAAAGGATGAATGCTGTTCCATTCTGGCCAGCTCAATGGAATCATTTCAGACGCTGCGTTTAATTTCATAGTACAGCTTCCTAATGAAATCATAGAGGTATTCAAGGAAAGATCTTTGTTTTCCAGCTGTTTGATATAACGCATCATTTGACTTTCGCTACGACAGGTATTGAAAACAGCTTGGTTCAAATAGGAGGAGGTCCGTTGAAGAGGAGTAGGCCAGTTCAATGTTAATTCGCCTTTGTCTAGGAAAAAACTGACGGGGTCTTTTTCATTGCCAAAACAGTTAATCAGATCATGCAAATCTCCGATTTCAGTTGTTTCATCCAATGAAATTCCAATTTGTGAATCACTCAGGTATCGGAAATTGATTTGACGTTGTTTAGCTTTTTGACGAATAGCCTCTACTTGAGTAGTATGCACCACTAACGTGTCAAAGAAATGTGAACTGGCTAATTGATAGCCTCTTTCCTGCAGGGCAGTAGCCACGATGCTGGTCAATTGATGTACGCGCTGCGCAATGGTTTTGAGTCCATCTGGTCCATGATAAACTGCATACATAGCAGCCATATTCGCTAGGAGCGCTTGTGCAGTACAAATATTCGATGTTGCTTTTTCTCTTTTGATGTGCTGCTCGCGTGTTTGCAAAGCCATTCGTAAGGCACGCTTTCCTTTTGCATCAATACTAATACCAATGATACGACCAGGTATGTTTCTTTTAAATTCGTCTTTAGTCGCAAAGAAAGCAGCATGAGGTCCTCCGTATCCAATAGGAACTCCAAACCGTTGGGCTGATCCCACTGCAGCGTCAGCGCCCAATTCACCAGGAGGGGTGAGTAAGGTCAACGCCAACAAATCAGTAGCCATCACCACATAGCCGCCATTGGTGTGAACCGTTTGTATGAAAGTCTGGTAGTCCTCTATCGCTCCCACATTATTGGGGTATTGTAAAATGGCACCAAAATAGGTGGAGTCAATAGTAGCTGTTTTGTAATCTCCTTCTACCAATTCAATTTGAATAGGTAGCGCTCGTGTGCGCAAAAGATCTTTGGTTTGAGGGAATACTTCGCGGTCTACAAAAAATCGTGGTCTTTCAATATGATCTTGTTTGTTCAGCGCATTAAAAAACATGGTCATCGCTTCTGATGCGGCTGTTGCTTCATCTAATAACGATGCATTGGCAATCGGTAATCCGGTGAGATCGCTCACCATAGTTTGAAAATTCAATAAACTCTCTAATCTTCCTTGCGCTATTTCAGCTTGATAAGGAGTATACTGCGTATACCAACCTGGATTTTCAAAAATATTACGCAAAATCACTGAAGGGGTGTTGGTATTGTAGTACCCTTGACCGATATAAGTTTTCCAAATTTGATTTTGTTGTCCAATGGAGCGGATATGCGTGAGATATTGTTTCTCTGTCATCGCTAGGGGCACGTCCAATGGATGACTCATTCGGATATTAGCAGGAACGGTTTTGTTGATTAAATCACTTAACTTTTTTTCGCCTATTGTCTCTAACATCTTATTGGTGTGCGCAACCGATCCAATATGTCGGTTGTAGAATTCGCCGGCCTGTTGCTCTAAAATATCCATGTTTGTAAAAGGTTCAATTTGTCCGCAAAATTACGGGTAACTTGCTTTCTTTGTCATATGGAAAATCCATTGTTGGTAAACTGGGAAAAGAAATCTCGAGAAAGGCAAAAAGTGTATAAGCAGTTTTTGCATCGGGCCTCCAAAAACGAGGTGTTGAAGCGTCAGCCTGCTATCCATGAGGAGGCATTTAACAAGGTTGACTGTTTGGGTTGTGCCAATTGTTGTAAGAATTACTCCCCGCGGTTCAAAACCCCTGATATCAAGCGAATCAGTAAACTATTGGGCCTTCGCGAAGGGGTTTTCATTGAAAAATATTTAAAGGAAGATGAGGAGGGCGATTTTGTATTACAGCAAACGCCCTGTCCATTTTTGGGTTCTGACAACTATTGCTCTATTTATGAAGACAGACCTTCTGATTGTCGTCGATTTCCCTACACAGATGAGGATGTATTGATTAAACGA
>CAYFLE010000080.1:0-6762 GCA_964343645.1 uncultured Chitinophaga sp.
ATTGTTGTGGATTTTATCGATATGAAGTTGCCGGAGAACAAAAAGAAATTATTAGAAAAGATGGAAGCTTGTTTGGCCAATGACCGTGCAAAGCACACCATTCTTCCTATTTCTAAATTTGGTATTATGCAAATCACTCGGCAACGAATGAAGCCGGAAGTGAATATCAATACACAGGAAGCCTGCCCTACTTGTAATGGAACGGGCAAAATCACTTCTACCTTGTTGCTAGAAGATGAAATTGAAAAGAATCTTAGCTACTTGATTAAACACAAGCATGAACAATTGAAATTAGTCGTGCACCCATTTGTACATGCTTATCTCACGAAAGGTTGGTTTTGGAAAACCAAGATGGCTGCGTGGAATAAAAAATTCGGCCAGAAAACAGCTATCGTTTCGGATAGTTCCTGTCATCTGACCGAATATCATTTCTTCGATAAAAACGAAGAAGAAATCAAGTTTTAATCAATAGCGAATTAACGCTCGCGATTATTTAAAAAGATTAGGATATACTGGACCAATGTTACCACCGCTGCTAATGCTGCTACAACATAGGTAGTAGCGGCCCATTTCAATGCATCTTTGGCGAGTGGATATTCTTCTGAGTTAGTCACATTCGTTTGATCTAACCAAGCTAATGCTCTTTTGCTCGCATCAAATTCAACGGGTAAGGTGACCAAACTAAATAACACCGTTACAGACATCAAAATGATTCCAACTAATAACACAGTACCATTATTGCTCACAGCCATCATGATTACACCCGCCATCAAAATCCAGTTGACAATATTGGAACTAAATTGAACCAGTGGCACCATCCGGCTTCTAAAAACTAAGGGTCCGTAGGCCGTTGCATGTTGTACTGCATGGCCACATTCATGAGCCGCTACTGCAGCAGCAGAAACAGATGTACCGTTGTATACATCAGGGCTTAAGTTGACCGTTTTATTGAGGGGATTATAGTGGTCAGACAAAAATCCGTCCACCGACGTAACCGTTACATCATAAATGCCGTTTTCTCGGAGCATTTTTTCAGCTATTGCCTTGCCAGACAAGCCGTTAGAGAGCTGGAGCTTAGCATACCGGCTAAACTTTCCCTTTAAAATGGACGATACCAGAAAACTGATCCCCAAAAAGAGGAAGGAAACGAGCATAATTTCGTTTGTCATGGGATTTGGTTGATTTATTTTTCAATATTACAACAAATTTACAGCCAGTCAGATAGACCAGTTTCGTCACGTCTTTTTGTCATTTTTCAAGAGGAAAAAAAACAGGACTTAAAGGGGTTACCCTCTTACGTTTTAGGACCAAAAAACCATTATCTAATTGATTTTCTGTTTTTTATATATTAAAAAGAGTAGCCGGTCAACCCCCTGCCAAACCCCTAAATCCTCTCAAAAGTTATGCACAAAACAGAAATTTAATTTTAAAAATCACCCCTCCCTCTTTAATTTAGCAACAGAATTTAATGGGTTAGTAAGTAAAAGGGTCAGTCGTGAGATTGGCCCTTTTCATTTTAATTATGAGCAAAACAAAAACATCTTTTTTCTGCCAGCATTGCGGTCACCAAAGCGTGAAGTGGTTGGGACAATGTCCAGGTTGTAATGCATGGAACAGCTTTGTAGAAGAAATTATTCAAAAGGATAAAGGAAAAGAAAGTGCAGATTGGTCCACGTATGGCGATGATAAAAAAAAGTCTGCCGTTACTACATTAGATCAAGTTAAAAGCAGTCAAGAAAAAAGAATTGTTACCACAGATAGTGAATTAAATCGTGTATTAGGCGGAGGCATTGTTCCCGGAAGTTTAACACTGATTGCAGGAGAACCTGGCATTGGTAAATCAACTTTGTTTTTACAAATAGGACTCTCCCTACAAGCTATCCGTGTACTTTATATCAGCGGGGAGGAAAGTGAGCAGCAAATTAAAATGAGAGCGGATCGTCTACAATTAAAACATGCCGAGTTTTATTTGTTGACAGAGACCAACACGCAAACTATTTTTCAGGAGATCAAAAAACTAAAGCCCGAGTTAGTCATTGTAGATTCTATCCAAACGCTACAAACCTCTTATATCGATGCCTCTGCCGGTTCTGTTTCACAGATCAGAGAGTGTGCGGCAGAATTTCAACGATTTGCGAAAGAAACCAATACACCCGTATTTCTCATTGGACACATTACCAAGGAAGGGCAAATTGCCGGACCTAAAGTACTAGAGCATATGGTGGATACGGTTTTGCAATTTGAAGGAGACCGTCATTATGCCTATCGCATTTTACGAACTTTAAAAAATCGTTTTGGCAGCACTGCAGAGTTAGGGATTTATGAAATGAATGATGCCGGTATGCGCGGCGTACTCAATCCTAGTGAAATTTTATTGACGCAAAAAGAAGAAACACTCAGTGGAATTGCGATTGCCGCCACGTTGGAGGGATTACGTCCATTACTCATAGAAGTGCAAGCACTGGTTACTCAATCAGTGTATGGAACACCCCAACGTACCGTAAGCGGATTTGATTTACGTCGGTTACAATTATTATTAGCTGTGCTAGAAAAAAGAGGTGGCTTTCAATTTGGCAATAAAGATGTTTTCCTAAATATTGCGGGCGGTCTTAAAGTAGAAGATCCCTCTATTGATCTAGCCGTTCTTTGTGCATTGCTATCCTCCTATGAGGATACTCCCTTGCCTACCTCTGTTTGCTTTGCAGGGGAAGTAGGGTTAAGTGGAGAAATCCGTGCCGTCAATCGAATTGAACAACGAATTGCCGAAGCCGCAAAACTGGGATTTGAAAAAATAATCGTGTCGCGGTACAATCAAAAAAATACAAAAGGACAATTATTTAAAAAAGACCTTGGCATTGAAGTAGTGCCTATGGCAAGAGTGGAAGAGGTTTATAAATTTCTTTTCTGATTGATCAATGAGGCGTTGGTTTTCCTTGCTGCCTGAAGCTGCAGCCCAATTATTGTTTCCCCATTTTTGTGCCGGGTGCGGAACTGATGTGATTCGTAAAGAATCTTCCATTTGTGCCCGCTGCTTACATCAACTACCTGAAACATTTTTTTATCAAACAGAGAATAACCCCGTCGAGCAACTCTTTTGGGGCCGCATGCCTGTACAAGCCGCCATGGCGGCTTACTATTTTACAAGCGACTCCCTGCTGCAAAATTTGTTGCACGAACTCAAATACAGGGGGAATCGAGCAGTAGGCATTCAATTGGGCCAGTTAATGGGTGCCAAAATAAAAGAAGCCCCTCGTTTTAATCCTGATGTGTTAATTCCGGTTCCGCTGCATCCAAAAAAGAAACGGGAAAGAGGTTTTAATCAGGCAGCGCTTTTATGTGAAGGCATTGCTAACATATTGAAGATCCCCGTGGAAACAGATTTTCTTATCAAAAAACAGTTCACCTCTTCACAAACAAAAAAGAATCGGGTCAACCGATGGGAAAACGTGGACCACACCTTTTCAATAAATCCCCATCACTCCCTTGAAAATAAAAAAATATTGCTGGTGGATGACGTCCTCACAACAGGTGCCACCCTAGAAGCCTGTGGACAGCTTATAACGAATCAACCATCGCTTTCGCTATCCATCGCCACACTTTGCTATACTTTTAATTAACTTTTTTGGTTATTGCTTGTTATACCTTCAAATAGCCCGTATGAAAACAATCATCATCACCCTTTTTTCATTACTCTTTTCTATGACAGAAGCTCCTATTTATCAATTTTCGGTTCCCTCCCTTGATGGAAAAACCATTGATTTTTCTTCTTTCAAAGGCAAAAAAATCTTGATTGTCAACACCGCATCAAAATGTGGATTAACCCCTCAATACGAAGGGTTAGAAGAATTATATAAGCAATACGGCTCCAAATTGGTGATTGTCGGTTTTCCTGCTAATAATTTTATGGGGCAAGAACCAGGTAGTAACGAAGAAATCAGTGCATTTTGTAAAAAGAATTATGGGGTAAGCTTTCCCATGGCGGCTAAAATTTCTGTAAAAGGAAATGATACGCATCCCCTTTATAAATTTCTAAAGGAGCAAGCCAAAGCAAAAAAATTAGACGACCCGGTGTCTTGGAATTTTGGAAAATTTTTATTGGATGAAAAAGGAGAGCTCATTGCTACTTTTTCACCACGCACTACTCCTTTAAGCGAAGAAATCACTCGCTGGTTAAAATAATCGGTCGGAAACACTACATTCGCCTTTCATGGATTGGCGATTAATCATTGGACAAGAACCGCTGAAAAAACAGCTGACTGAACTGGTACAACAAAACCGGTTGAGTCATGCTTTGCTATTCATTGGGAAAGAAGGTGCAGGTGCGCTTCCTGTTGCTACTGCCTTTGCACAATATTTAGTTTGTGAGCGTTCCATGAGCACTTCGCTAGCCGAACCCTGTGGGTCTTGCCCCGCCTGTAAAAAAGCAGCTGAATTTGTTCATCCAGATATTCATTACTCTTATCCCACCGTCACGCGCAAAGCAGGAGAAAAACCAGTAGCCACAGATTTCATTGTAGAATGGAGAGATTTTTTAAAACAACATCCATACGGAAATCTATTTGACTGGATTGAACTCATCAAAGAAAAAGATAATAGCCAAGGAAAAATTACCGCGGAGGAATGCAATGATATCCTCCGAAAATTGAGTTTGAAAAGTTTTGAAAGTTCTTGGAAAATTTTAATTCTTTGGCACCCCGAATTGATGGGCAATGAAGGAAACAAATTGCTCAAACTAATTGAAGAGCCTCCACCTCAAACTATTTTACTATTGGTGAGCGAAAGTGAGCAAAACGTACTTCCTACCATTGTGAGTCGTTGTCAATTAATAAAAGTGCCTGCCTTAGAAAATGCAGTGATTGAAAAGGCACTCATCGAACGTAATAAAACAACGCCTGAATTAGCACAACAAATTGCCGCCTTAGCCGAAGGCAATTATCGCGAAGCGTTACTACTAGCGCAACACGCAGAAGAAGACTGGCAAGAACTCGTTCGCAATTGGTTAAATGCCATATTAAAGACGGGTCCGGTTGCACAAGCCAAATGGGTGGATGAGATGTCTAAATTGGGTCGTGAAAAACAAAAACAATTTCTGCGCTATTATACTCACTTACTTGAACAGGCTGTACATGTTCAAATCAGCGGCGATGCACTCCCTATTTCGGAGAATGAAAAAGACTTTGCTTCACGGATTAACCGCATTGCCGACCTAGCCAAACAGGAAGCGATGATGAAAGAAGTAGAGGCAGCCATTTATCACCTAGAACGAAATGCGAACGCCAAAATCCTCTTTCACGCATTGACAATCAAGCTTTACCACATCATTCAAGACAATATTGTACTTTTGCCTGAATGAGTTGTTCAGGATGCGGCACCGCAACAGGCGGAAAACCAAATGGATGTAAAAGCAACGGCGGATGTAGTTCCGGCGGATGCAACCGCATGAATGCACACGATTGGCTTCGAAATCTCCCCCTTGTTGACCAGGATAGTCAATGCCGGGTTATTGAAGTGAGTTTTAGCCAAGGCACCCGAAAAGATTTTTATCGTAATCCCTCTTTACAAGCCTTTGAGAAAGGAGATTTAATCACCGTAGAAGGTGTAGGTGGTTTTGATGTGGGCGAGGTTTCGCTAACGGGCGAAATTGTTCGGCTGCAATTAAAAAAACGAGGGGTAAAAGAAGATAATCCTGAAATGAAAAAAGTGCTCCGACTATCAACAGATCGGGACATTGAATCGTTGAAACAAAATAAAGCCAGAGAAGCAGAGGCTGTTATTCGCAGTCGCGCTATTGCTAAACAATTGCGACTGGACATGAAAATAAGTCAAGTAGAAATTCAGGCCGATGGTCGTAAAGCCACTTTCTTTTATATCGCCGATGGGCGTGTTGATTTTAGAGAGCTCATCAAAGTGTATGCGTCTGAGTTCAAAGTAAAAGTAGAAATGCGTCAGATTGGGGCGCGTCAAGAAGCAGGTAAAGTAGGCGGAATTGGAAGTTGTGGACGCGAATTATGTTGCAGCACCTGGCTTACTGAATTCAAATCGGTGAATACAGCAGCCGCTCGTTATCAAAATTTATCCATCAATCAAACAAAATTGAGTGGTCAATGCGGCCGACTCAAATGTTGTTTGAATTATGAATTAGATACCTATCTAGACGCTTTGCAACATTTCCCAGATAATTGCGATGTATTACAGGTTGCAAAAGGAAATGCGTTTTTGATTAAGAAAGATATTTTCAAAAATCTCATGTGGTATACGTTGCCGGATAGCAACAAACAATACCCACTTGCATTAGACCGCGTTCGAAAAATTAAAGAGCTGAACAAGCAAGGTATTCGTCCAGAAGAATTAGAACCCGTTGAATTGGTTTCGTCTAAACCCAAAGAAGAAGTGCCAGAATTTGTTGAGCTAGTAGGACAAATTAGTTTGAAATCACTAGACCGCGCTGCACAACGTAAACGTCAGCAACAACAACGACCACAAGGTCCTCAACAAGGTCCTAGACAAGGACCCAATAGACCGCAAGGCCAAGGTCCACGTGGTCCCCGTGATAGAAATAATCAACCGAATAATCGAAGAGGCAATCCTCCACGTAAGCAGGAGTAATTTTTCTTTTGTCTATTTATTCATCTGCCCCAATTGCACGGTATATAGCATCCTGAATTCTTCCCCTTATTTGTAATTGCCCAATCAGATTATTATCGCGTGTAGGATTGACGCGATTGGAAAGAAATACATACACCAATTCTTGCTTAGGATCTA
>CAYFLE010000081.1:0-6714 GCA_964343645.1 uncultured Chitinophaga sp.
GATTACAGCACCTAAGCCACCTGCTGTTCCAGTTATTGAGGAAAAAAAGCCTGCCGCTTCTCCTGTTGCCCCTATTGCGGAGGTAAAAGCCACCCCTTTAGCTTCTGCTATTTTAGCGGATAAAAAAGTTGATCCAACGCACGTAAAGCCATCGGGTCCACAAGGGAAAATCGTTCGAGAAGATGTGTTAAAGGCATTGGAGTCACCCGGTCAATTACCATTTCCTGATCAAGAGGCGGGTGCCAGAAATGAGCGGAAAGAGAAAATGAGCAACCTGCGTAAAACCATTGCAAAACGCTTGGTAGAAGCAAAAAATGGCACTGCGATGTTGACCACTTTTAATGAAGTGGATATGACGCGCATTTTGGAAACACGTTCATTGTATAAAGACAAGTTCAAGGAAAAACATGGAGTGGGATTGGGCTTTATGAGCTTTTTTGCAAAGGCTTGTTCCATTGCATTACAAGAGTGGCCTTCTGTAAATGCATCGATTGACGGAGATGCTATTTTGTATCATGACTATGCGGACATCAGTATTGCTGTTAGCACTCCTCGAGGATTAACGGTGCCTGTTCTTCGTAATGTGGAGAGCATGAGCATGGCTGATATTGAAAAAAATGTAGCTGCCTTAGCAGCGAAAGCCCGTGATAGTAAACTCACCGCCGAAGATTTAACGGGTGGAACATTTACGATCACCAATGGAGGAGTTTTTGGGTCACTGATGAGTACTCCTATTATTAACGCTCCACAAAGTGCTATTTTGGGTATGCATAAAACGCAAGAAAGACCCATGGCAATCAATGGACAAGTGGTGGTTCGACCAATGATGTATTTGGCGCTTAGCTATGATCATCGCATCATTGATGGAAGAGAATCAGTTGGATTCTTGGTTAGGGTGAAGGAGTTATTGGAAAATCCTGATCAACTATTGATCGGCAAAGATCCGGTCAAAACATTATTAGAACTTTGAGTCGTTATCATGCATACTTAAAAAAGGCTGTTTCCTATCTGGAGAATTATCAAGGGGATCAGCCTTTTTCTCTTTATTGTAAGCAATTATTTGCTACGGATCGAAAAATGGGTGCCACGGATCGTCGACTCATTCGTCAATACTGTTACGCTTATTTTAGAATAGGACCTGCCTTTCCATCTTTGTCGCTAGCTGATCAGGTAGTGGCAGCAGTATATCTATTGTCAGACAAATTAGATCCGCTTGTTTCAACTCATAAACCGGAATGGGCCGCTTTATTCACGGAAAATTTGGAAGAAAGGCTTCAAACCTTTCCTGTACCCTTTCATTGGGATTCATTTTTGGTAGATGCACCATTGTTTTCAACAGGTATTGAGTTAAAAAATTGGTTGCGGGCACAATGGATTCAACCTGATGTGTTTATTCGGCTACGCCCTGGAAAAGAAAAAAAGGTTTGGGAGCAAATTGATAAAATGAATTTGCCTGCTCAATCTATTGCCACTTCTTGTGTGTCATTTCCTTCCTCAACCAACTTGGATTTGATTCAGGAGTTGAATAGAGATTTTGTGATACAGGATTTCAGTTCACAACAAATTGGTCAGTTTTTTGAATTCATGCCCAGAACTTCCGTAAAAAAAGTGTGGGATAGCTGTGCAGCAAGTGGAGGAAAATCTTTGTTAGCAGTAGATTGTTTGTCCGCTATTCAATTGACGGTGTCGGACATACGGTCCTCCATGTTAATACAATTGAAAAATAGATTTAAGCAAGCAGGTGTCTCTTCGTTTACTTGGCAGGAGTTGAATTTGGAAAAAGAAAATGCTGTCCCTGCTTCTTTTTTATTTGATTTAGTTATTGCGGATGTTCCTTGTACAGGTAGTGGTACTTGGGGGCGTACACCGGAGCAACGTCTTTTTTATACGGCTGCAAAATTAAATGAGTACGTTGCTAAGCAAAAGCGAATTTTGAATAACCTTCACGCTGCTGTAAAACCAGGCGGTTACTTTTTGTACTGTACTTGTTCTGTGTTTCAACAGGAAAATGAAGCGCAAATTAATTGGTTTGCCCAACAATATGGTTTTGCAATAATGAAAATGCAATTATTCAATGGGTCGGTTCAAAAGGCCGATTCACTTTTTGCGGCCTTATTACAAAAGGCTAATAATTAATCACCCATTCTTTACTGTCTAGCTTCACATTGTCTGACCACAAAGTGAGAATATACACGCCACTTGATGTTGGTTTGAAGGGGAGTTCTCCATTGGTGTAAATACCAGCGGGTTTGCTAAAGGGGTATTGACCAATTAGTCGGCCTGTTACATCATGACAAGTAATGACTAAATTTTGTTTGGGCTCTGTAATATTAATAATGAATCTTTCCTTGGATGAATTAGTGAGCGGATTGGGATAGATCCACAAAATGGATGCAATGTCATCTGTGTTTGCACAAGGAGTAGTAAGACTACTGCTGCTGCTGTCTAAAAGTACTATTTGTCGAGAGGCTAGGTTGGTGTCAATCACTTGTGAGACGCGGTATTGAATTTGACCGGCGGAAACACCTTGCAAACGGTCTATGTAAGAATAAGTTTTGTTCGTTAGTTGCGTGCCGCCCGTTGCACTAGGCTGTGCAATTGTTCTATAGGCTGTTTCGCTGGGCAACTTTCTTTCGATTATATATTGCATGCTGGATACGTCTTTACTTTTCCAGCTTAGCGTGGTCTCGCAATTGCTTATGGAGGCGGTTGTTGTTGCATAGTCTGCTAGTAAAAATGCAAACGCATTTTTTAAATCAGGAATTCCATAGCCAATTCGATCGTTAGGGGTAGTGTATCTACTCGCTGATCTTTTCAATGCGTCCAACAACTTCATATTATTGAACTCAGGAAATCCTTGCCAAAGACAGGTAGCTATTCCAGCCATATTGGGACAAGCAAAGGAAGTGCCATTAGCAGCACCAATGCCGCCACTTGTGTTTTGTACAACCGCTGCAACGCCTACGGAGGCAAGTTCTGGCTTAATGCGGCCGTCACCAGAAGGTCCATAGCTAGAAAAACTTGCCACTGCACCTGCCGAATTCACCGCACCCACGGCAACTACACTATCTCCATCGGCAGGAGTGATGATATAACGCCAAGCACCATTTCCTTCATTGCCTGCAGAATTAAAAACCAGCATCCCTTTTTTTGCCGCTAAATCTGCTCCCTTTACACTGATGGTTGTTCGTCCATTCATTTGTTGGTAGGTGTAATTGAAAACAGGGTTATCAAAGTCAAAGTAACCTAGCGAAGAAGAAATTAAATCGGCTCCAGCACTATCTGCTCGTTCAGCGCCACATACCCAATTGAATTCTTCAATGGGATATTCGCTGTTCACGTCTTCTGTTCTAAATAAGTGGAAGCTGGCTTGTGGGGCTTTCCCAATAAATTGTCCAGGGATATTCGCGGCAATAGTCGACAAACATTGCATGCCGTGCGGATGATCATCTTGCACAAATTGATTTCGGGCAACAAAGTCCCAAGTGCTTAGTACCTGTCCATTTCTATTGATGCTATCAAATGCGGGTAAGGTATTGTAATTGTAAAAACCGCCATCTAGCACTGCTACTTGCATACCAGCTCCGCGTAATCCAATATTGTGCAAAAACTCCGCTCGGTGTAGTTTTATTTCTAGTGAAGCAGTACTTCCGTAATTATAAAAATCTCCGTTCAATCGTGTAAAAGTGGGAGGATTATAGAGTGGTAAAATATCTTCGTCTCTAATAAATTTATCTTTTGTTTTTTCGGTGGTCGAAGGTCTGGCAGCTAATCCCGCTACCTGTTGAACAAATGGTAAATTTTGAATGGTTTGCAATGCGGTAGGATCCGCGCATTGAATACAAACTGCATTTAACCATTTGGATACATTCAAAATAGTAACACCCGCTATATTTCTAATTTGTGTGAGGTAAGTGGAGCTTATGGGTAAATCACTACTATCTATTGTAATAGTATAACGTGTTCTTCTGTCTATGGAACGGGACGATAGATAAGCGGATGGATTGGACAGGGAATAGGTATTGTTCCCTTTGTTTTTAAGCCATACAATGTGACGAGTGAATTGCGCAGACACTCTATTGTAATTGCTTAGCAGCATCAGGAGTAGGAATATGCCTTGTAGTGATAATGTTTTTCTTGTATTCATGCTGCTAATTTAATTATGATCAATCATCCATTGTTTTATGCCAAAACCAATCCGGTAAGGACCGCCCGTTCCACTTGTATTGGGTTGATACTCCCAACATTCCCATTCCTTGTATACTAATCCAATTCCCTTTGCAAATTTATCTACCGCATAATTTTTAAACGCAAAAGAGGCTGGAAGAGTAATGGGCACATTAAATGACTTATCAATTTGCATCACGCTGATGACTTCTGTATATAATTTATCTCTGAATTGAAAATTAGAGGCAGGCAATGCATAAGTAAAGTCCCAATCCTGTATGTTATCGTCATTGCTAAAATCGTAGGGAGGATTCAAAGGATTGGTGGAAAGGTATCGATTGCCCTTCCATTTATTTTGCGAAGTAATAGGTAGTTGCAATTTTACTTGTCGTAAGTTGTCTTCTACCCATTCTATTTGCGAAGCACTAGGCGAAATATAGAAACTACCTGCATTTGTCCAAGGTAAGGATCCAAGCGTGTCTCTGAGTAAGCGAATGACTCGGTAACTACTTCTTCCTATGTTGTCAATGAAAATTGAATCGATTTGACATTTGACTTGGTACGAATGTAGCTCTACTTGTCGGCCATATTGGGTAAATACCGTTGAGTCTACTCGGTATGTGATAAACTTGCCTTGTTGCAGCGGCAGATAATCAGCGAGTTTTTCTGTTGATAAATTATTTCGATTGCCACATCCAAAAAACAGGAGAACAATTAAATAAAAATAGCCCGTAATCACCGTATGAAACAATCGATTACTTCGCATAAACTACTTCACGTTGAATAATGCCGCCTCCTAATACATCGTCTCCTTCATAAAATACAGCACTCTGGCCCGGTGCAATACCTTTTGCATGCTCATAAAATTCGACACGCATATTCCCATTTTCTGGAAATAAGTTGGAGAGGGTGCCTGCATCTTTATAGCGGATTTTAGTAGTGGCTTCCTGTCCGGGTGTAATCGAATCGTATTTTATATAATTAAGTTTCGTAACAGTCATTTCTTTTTTAGAAAGATCTTCTTCATCTCCCAAAGTAACGGTATTGGTATCGGGATCAATTTGCGTGACAAATACAGGCTTTCCGAGCGCAATGTCTAATCCCTTGCGTTGGCCAATAGTGTAGAAAGGGTAGCCTTTGTGTTGTCCTAAAATTTGTCCCTGTTGGTTAATGAAATTTCCCCCAGCTACTTTTTCTTCTAATCCGGGCACATTTCTTTTTAGAAATCCTCTGTAGTCATTGTCGGGTACAAAACAGATTTCCTAGCTCTCTGATTTTTTTGCGAGTGCAGGGTAGCCAAAGTCCAGCGCCATTCGACGGATTTCAGTTTTTCTAAAACCTCCTAATGGTAAAAGTGTTCTACTTAATAAATCCTGTTGTAATCCCCATAGCACATAGCTCTGGTCTTTTGTTTCATCGATTGCTTTACTAATCACAAATCTTCCATTGCTGTGCTGACGCACTTTTGCGTAGTGCCCAGTAGCAATATATTCGCATTGAAGAGCGTCTGCTCTTTTTAACAGCGCCCGCCACTTGATATGCGTGTTGCACAAAACACAAGGATTAGGAGTGCGACCGGCTAAATATTCTTCCACAAAATTGTCGATCACAAAATCCCCAAATTCGTCTCGGATATCTAAAATGTAATGGGCAAACCCATTTTCAACGGCCGCTTGACGTGCATCATTAAAAGAATCCAAATTGCAGCAGCCTGTTTCTTTTTTACTTCCGCCACTTGCTGCATAATCCCATGTTTTCATAGTGATCCCTACCCCTTCATACCCTTCCTTGTGAAGCATCAAAGCGGCCACTGTGCTGTCTATCCCACCACTCATAGCGACTAGTACTTTTCCTTTCTTGCTCATGATTGCAAAGATACGACCACCCGTATTCCTATAAGTGTTAACTTGGCTCCCCTAAATTGATTGTACCATGCGAAAAATTGCATTTTTCTTTTGCGCAATATTGTTTGCATTTACTGCTCCCGCACAAAAATTAGCTGATTATTTGCCTACAGATGTCACCTATGACCCTTCTATACCAGTGCCTTCCAGTGTTATCCAACATGAAGTAGGGGAATGGCATGTTACGCACGATCGATTAGTCAATTATATGCAGGCGCTTGCTAAAGCGGCCCCTGGGCGTATTCGGTTGGAGCATATGGGTTTTACGTATGAAAGAAGACCGCAGCTACTTTTAATAATCACTTCACCTGCTAATCAAAAGCGGTTAGAGGAAATTCGTCAGCAGCATTTGGCATTGACTGACCCAACCGTACCCGCCCCCTCCATGGATAAAATGCCGGCCGTTTGTTGGATTGGTCATTCAATCCATGGAAATGAAGCCAGCGGAGCGAATGCATCTTTGCTGTCAGCATATTATTTAGCCGCTGCACAGGGACCTGCAATAGAAAGTTTATTAGAAAATGCGCATAAAGTTATAACCCTCCGTTATTTATCGGTAGAATATATGATTTGAAAGAATTGTTTACTGTTCTCTAGTTATAACCCTCCGTCAATTCAAGGGAGAAAATATATGGGATATGAC
>CAYFLE010000082.1:0-308 GCA_964343645.1 uncultured Chitinophaga sp.
GGAGAAACCACCGCCCGAACACTTGCTCAATCCGTTCATCATGTATTAGATTTTTGTTCGATGTCATTGGAACAATTACAAGAATTAGAAGACGTGGGAACCAAAGTAGCTAGCAGCATCTATGAATTTTTTAAAACCCCTGCTACTATTCAATTGATTCAACAACTAGAAACAGCAGGATTATTATTGGTAAATACTAAAAAAGAGGTGCAGACAGATGGTAATTTGTCTGGCAAGACCTTTTTATTTACCGGCACCTTAACGGCACTAAAACGAAGCGAAGCGGAAGAATTAGTTAGACAACAGGG
>CAYFLE010000082.1:318-6706 GCA_964343645.1 uncultured Chitinophaga sp.
TTGGGTGCTGCTCCTTTTCTAAGATTGTCTGACACAATCCAAGCATTCAAGGTGCGAGGTTGCGTTTCATCTCTACGGAGTCTTCCCACAAATACTTCATCTTTCTCATGGGCATCCATGGGCATCGGATAAATTTGTTGCGTAGGCTCATCGACTAATACAACACCCGGTGCTTGCTGTAAAAGTTGTCGCACCTCTGATAGTTCGAATTCATTTTCAAATTCCACATTCACACTTTCACTATGTCCTCCCATGACTGGAATACGAACTGTGGTAGCCGTCACCTTGATAGAATCATCCCGCATGATCTTACACGTTTCTTTTACCATTTTCATTTCTTCCTTGGTATAGCCATTGTCTAGAAACACATCTATTTGTGGAATAACATTCAAATCAATGGGGTATTTATACGCCATAGGATATTCTGCAGTGCTAGCGGAAACCGCTTTGGCCCGTTCACCCATTAATTGGTCCACTGCCTTTACACCCGTACCCGTTACACTTTGATAGGTGCTAACCACCACTCGCTTGATGCGATAGCGTTGATGCAAGGGCTGCAAAGCAACCACCATTTGGATCGTAGAACAATTGGGGTTGGCAATGATTTTATCATTGGCGGTTAAGACATCCGCATTGATTTCAGGAACAATCAAAGGTTTAGAAGGATCCATTCTCCATGCAGAAGAATTATCAATTACTGTAATCCCTGCTGCGGCAAATTTGGGAGCCCACTCTAACGAAGTAGAACCACCTGCAGAAAAAATTGCCACAGCGGGTTGTAGTTGAATAGCCGTTTCCATACCCACCACTTTATAATTTTTTCCGAGGAATGCAATCTGCTTTCCTACTGATTTTTCAGAGGCAACAGGAATCAAGGTGGTAACTGGAAATTTACGCTCGGCTAATACTTGTAACATTTTTGTACCCACCAAGCCTGTAGCACCAACAACAGCAACTTTCATACTTTTTCTATTGAAACGCGAAAGTAACACGTCTCGTGTTTATCACCGAGTAATCAATGAAAAAAAACAAAAAAATGACTTGCATTTTTTCTGAACGCTTGTTAGTATTTGTAGATGAAGGACGCAAAAAAATTTCTGTTGGTTGCACAATGGGTATTCGTTAACTACCCGATATTTAGTCAAGCACATCACAGCTTGGTCATCCATGAAATCATGGCTGACCCTAGTCCTGCAGTCCAATTACCAGCCTATGAATGGATTGAAATAAAAAATAATTCAAAAGAACCCATACAATTATTGGGCTGGAAGCTAGTGGTTGGCACGAGCGTTAGCGGTTCCTTCCCCACCTATTTACTACTACCAGACAGTTTATTGATTATTTGTAGCAGTAGCGCTGCAATGGCTATGAAGAATTATGGCAACACTTTGGCTATTGCTAGTTTTCCTTTGTTGAGTAATGAAGGCGAAACGATTTCCATTCGTGCGCCCAACGGTCGGACCAACCATGCAGTAACTTACTCTCCTACACTTTACGGATCTGCGTGGAAACAAGAAGGAGGCTGGTCTCTTGAAATGATAGATTCACGCTATCCCTGCTGGAACCCTGATAATTGGCTCGCCAGTATAGATAACAAAGGAGGAACACCTGGAAGGATCAATAGCCATACTGGAACTTTTATTATACCTGCCACTATAAAACCAACCCGTGCGTATGCTATAGATTCAACCACTATCACAGTGGTATTTAATCGCCCACTAGATAGTGCTAGCAGTGTGCAGGTGAGTAATTATGTTTTCAATAACGCCTACTCCCCAAAACAAATTCGAGTTGCTGCCCCTAGCTACACGCAAGCGATTGTTTTGTTAGACAAACCGCTTTTGCCTGATACGATAATTAAAATTGACATAAAAAATATAGTGGATTGCCAAGGAGGTAAGATGAGCGAATCGATTCCTGTTTATACAGGATTAGCATCCACCGCGCAAAAAAGTTCACTTTATTTCAATGAAATTTTATTTAACCCTCGACCGAACGCTTATGACTTTATTGAAATAGGTAATAAGAGTAAACAGCTGATAGACCTTTCTACGCTTTTAATCAGCAGTCGCAATTCTGCTGGTATGATGGGCACAGCTTACAAAATTGCTGAAACTCCGCTTTTACTTTTTCCGAGTGAACTACTTGCCTTCACAGAAGATACCTTTTCTTTAAAAAGAGAATATCTGATTTCGCTCCTAGCAAAAATTGCCGAAGTCAAACAACTTCCCTTGTTACCAGATGAGGAAGGAACACTCGTACTACTGAATATACATGGAGAAATCATCGATGAACTTCATTATTACGATAGCTGGCATTTCCCCTTATTACAAAGCACCGAAGGCGTTTCGCTGGAGCGAATCGATCGAGAAGCCCCTACCAATACCCCTACCAATTGGCATAGTGCTGCATCCACAGAAGGATTTGCCACACCTGGAAGAAAAAACTCACAAGAAAAATTAGCTCTCACTCCTACTGCTGAATATGAAGTAGTCCCCGGAGTATTTTCTCCCGATGGAGATGGCTGGCAGGATTACTGTCAATTACTTTATAAAACAAATCAAAATGGATTGATGGCTAGCATTACAGTAGTGGATGCCGCAGGAAGAACCGTACGGCAATTAATTCCACAAGCATTACTTGCCACTGCTGGTTATTTTACTTGGAATGGAAATAATGAGCAAGGACAGGTATGTCCACCAGGAGCTTATTTATTTATCATTCAGCAATTCGATTTAAAAGGAAAAACAAAAACACTTCGAGTTCCCATTGTACTGACCACTAGTTTTAGGAAAGTTTAACATCCCCGTTTTCTACTACGCGCAGCGAATTGTATCTTGCACCAGTCTTTAATCATAACTATGAAAACACTAAAACTCACCTACGCTTTTTTTGCAATTCTCACTGGTCTTATCGCACTCCCCTCTACCGCGCAACGGATTCCTAGTAAATTTCCCGAAGCGGCTGCGCGTCAAAATGTATATGTAGAGTTAGGAGGAAACGGAATTGCATTCAATGCGATGTATGAATCGCGTTTTCATAAATCAGCAGATGGTATTGGCTTCAAAGCAGGTGTAGGAGGTTTTACGAGTAATTACGAAAAAGTGTTCACGCTACCCGTTGGCGTCAACTGGTTACTCACAAAAGACAATAAACATTTTTTTGAAATGGGTGCCGGCGCTACCTTTTTACATTATGAGGACAAGTTTGACTGGGGTTGGCCCGGTGGAACTTACGATCCGTATCCCGTGGATGTAGCCGGCTTAACGATTGATGCCAAAAATTCAGTGTTTGGACACCTTACCTTAGGTTATCGCAGACAACCTGCAGCGGGCGGCATTATGTGGGGTGTTTCTGTAACTCCTCAATTCAACCAAAATGGCTTTTGGCCGGTTTGGTTTGGCTTGAAGTTTGGCTATTCCTTTGCAAGGAAATAAAGCTAAACCATTACGCTAACTCGATATCAAAGTTGACCAGGTCCTGGAACATGCGAACGCGTCCTTTAATATCATCTTGATTCACTTCCTTTAAGCGAGTTGGGCCAAATTTTTCTACACAAAAACTGGCGAGCGCAGAACCAACGATAATACCGCGTTTCATATTTTCAAAAGAGATATCTTCTGTTTTTGCCAAGTATCCCATGAAGCCCCCGGCAAAAGTGTCACCGGCCCCGGTTGGATCAAATACATCTTCTAGTGGTAAAGCAGGTGCATAAAAAACTTGATCGCCATGAAATAACAAAGCGCCGTGTTCTCCTTTTTTGATGATCAAAAATTTTGGTCCCATCTCCATAATGGAGCGAGCCGCTTTTACCAATGAAAATTGACCTGACAATTGTCTGGCTTCACTGTCATTCACCATCAGCATGTCTACATATTTCAACACCACTTTCAAATCAGCCATGGCTGTTTCCATCCAAAAGTTCATGGTATCCATTGCAATAAAACGTGGACGCTTGCGTAATTCTTGAATCACATTCAATTGCAATTTGGGGAGCAGATTGCCTAACATTAAAAATTCTGCACCTTGATAGGATTCAGGAACCTTAGGATCAAAATCTGCTAACACATTTAAATCAGTTACGAGCGTATCCCGACTATTCATGTCCTCATGATAGCGGCCTTTCCAGAAAAAGGAGGGTTTATCGGGAACTATTTCTACTCCATCTAATTCGATGCCTCTAGCACGTAGATCACTCAACTCCTCATTGGGAAAATCATTCCCAATAATAGAAATCTGCTTAACGGGCTTCACAAAATTACTGGCCGCATAGGCCACATAGGTAGCTGATCCGCCAACAATGCGATCAGTTTTTCCAAAGGGTGTTTCAATGGCATCAAAGGCCATGGTTCCAACGGTAATTAATGACATGGCGCAAACCTATGCTAATTCGAGTTATCAAAAAAAGCCATTAATTCACTACCTTTCCACTCATCTTTTCCCTATGGCAAAAACCCCTAGAAAGAAGGCTTCCAAAAAAGGATTAATCCTGCAAAAAGCAGCTACGCTATTTCGGCAGCGAGGCTTTGCAGCTACTTCTATGCGGGACTTGGCCGAAGTAGTAGGTATTGAAGCGGCAAGTTTATACAACCATATCCGATCCAAAAATGAAATCTTGGAAACGATCTGTTTTGACATTGCCAACCTGTTTAACGAACACTTGGATCAGGTAGAAGCAAAACAGGCAAGTAGCATTGAAAAAATAGAACTGGTGTTGCGTTTTCATATTCGACACATGATAGACCACTATGAGCAAGTAGTAGTCACCGATCGAGAGTGGCGCCATTTGGATGAACCTTTTCTATCCAACTTTCATACGCAACGCCGCACCTACCGCAAACGATTGGCTTCCTTTATAGAGGAGGGAATCCAAAAAAAAGAAATTCGGTCCATCGATGCCCCCACTGCTGTTTTGATTATGCTGCATGCCATCAGTGGAATTGAAAGTTGGCATCGCAGTAAGAAAAAAATCTCTGCCAGGGAACTAGAAGACAACATGCTGACAATTCTGGTTGACGGACTTCGTAAAAACGATTAAGCATGTCCTCGCATTTTCACCCATTGACTGTACAATCAGTTCGAAAAGAAACAGCTGATTGCGTTTCGATTGAATTTGAAATTCCGCCAGCATTACAAGAAACCTTTCTTTTTATTCAAGGACAGAATATTGCGATTCGTACCACAATAAATGGACAAGAAGTTCGTCGCAATTACTCTATTTGTACAGCTCCACAGGATCAGCAATTACGTGTAGCAGTTAAAAAAATTGATGGGGGAATTTTTTCTACTTACGCAAATGAGCAATTGAAAAAGGGAGATGTGCTGGATGTATTTCCACCTACCGGAAAATTTTACACAGCGCTAGACCCTTCTCAACAAAAAAATTACCTGGCACTCGCAGCAGGCAGTGGAATAACACCAATATTATCACTGATCAAAGCCACATTAGCAACCGAACCAACTAGTAATTTCACGTTAGTATACGGCAACAGAACGCGTCATTCCATTCTCTTTTTTGAAGAACTGGAAAGTTTGAAAAATCAATACATGCAACGATTCAATTTAGTGCATGTATTAAGTCGTGAAAAAACAGATAGCCTGCTCAATTTTGGCAGAATTGATAGCCAAAAACTCAGTGAACTTTCAAAACTGATTTCTTTTTCTAATATGGATGAAGTTTTTATTTGTGGCCCTCGTGAAATGATTGAAACAGCACGAACGGAATTACAATCCAGGGGAGTTGACAAAAAAAAGATACATCTAGAGTTATTTCACGCGGGACCTATTACTACTAATAAATCGGTTGTTGCGCCCACTTCCACGGTAAAAAGTCATATCCAAATTCAACTGGATGGTCGGCAAGTTGAAATTGAAATCCCGCTTCACAGCGATCAAACTATTCTGGATGCGGCCCTCGCACAAGGAGCGGATCTACCTTTTGCCTGTAAGGGAGGGATGTGTTGTACCTGTAAAGCAAAATTGATCTCGGGAGAAGTCTCCATGGATATACATTGGGGATTGGAAGAAGAAGAACTGGAGCAAGGCTATATCCTCACGTGTCAAAGCCGGCCTAAAACCGAGCATATTGTGGTAGATTTTGACAGTAAATAAGGGCCTGATAGTTCACAAGCAGCCTAACGCTCGTTCGTTTTCAATAAATTTGTATCAAATCGCACAAAAGAATGGCTACCTACGATTTGGAAAAACTTTTTCAGGACCGCATCGATCAGGAAATCAAAATTGAACCAAAGGATTGGATGCCGGAGGCCTATCGCAAAACAAACCTGCGTCAGATTAGTCAGCATGCACACAGTGAAATTGTAGGAATGTTGCCGGAAGGAAATTGGATCTCGCGCGCTCCATCTCTAAAACGCAAAGCCATATTGCT
>CAYFLE010000083.1:0-6698 GCA_964343645.1 uncultured Chitinophaga sp.
ACGATTCAACTCTGGTAATCCGTATACGAATGTATGGGCTGACGATTGACTGTCTTTTTGTAATCTGAAATCATTCGCTAGATCAATCACTCGAACCGTTGCGGGGATGGCATTAGTTTGTAAAAACTGACGAGACTCTCCATGACCTAAGCAAAGAAACAGTACATCAATGGCTGTGTGAACTTGATCTGTAAAAGTTAAAGGGGTATCACCCAATAAATCAGGATGAAGTTGTGCAACTGATTTGCCTGCATTACTTCTGCTATGGACAAAGGCAATTTCTACTTGTGGGTGATGCAGGAGCAGCCGTAGGGTTTCGCCACCCGTATAGCCTGCGCCTCCTATGATCCCCGCTTTAATCTTTTTCATGACTAGACTGTTGAACACGGTGATAAATTCCTACTTGATTGCCAAATATGCGGGTAAATCCTTTTACGTCTTCTCCCGTAAATCCAGCATTCATTTCGCCATACTTCCCAAACTTGCTATTCATTAAATCAAAAGGACTTTCTATTCCAATTAGTTGAAAACGATAGGGCATTAATTGAACAAACACTTTACCACTCACGGTTTGCTGACTGTTTTTTAAGTAAGCTTCAATATCTCTCATCACTGGATCCAAAATTTGTCCTTCATGCAGCCAGTTGCCATAAAATTGAGCTAGTTGATCCTTCCATTGTAGTTGCCATTTGGTGAGTACATGTTTTTCAAGTGCGTGGTGTGCTTTTAAAATGACCATCGGAGCGGCCGCTTCGAATCCCACTCTTCCTTTGATTCCAATGATGGTATCACCAACATGGATATCTCTTCCGATTGCATATCCTCCAGCTATTTGTTGCAATGCCTGAATGGCTTCAACGGGATGTGAAAAGGTTTGATTATTGATGGCGATCAATTCACCTTTTTCAAATGTCAAGCTCACTTCTTCTGTCCCATTTTTTGTTAAGGGAGTTGGCCAAGCTTCTTCGGGTAACAATCCTTTTGAGTGTAACGTTTCTTTACCACCTACACTTGTGCCCCACAAACCTTTGTTGATGGAGTAGAGCGCTTTGTCAAAATTCATTTCCACTCCCTTACTCTTCAAATAACTAATTTCTTCTTCGCGGCTCAATTTCAATTCTCTGATGGGAGTAATAATTTCTATACCAGGGATCATGATTTGTAAAATCATATCAAAACGAACCTGATCGTTTCCAGCCCCCGTGCTGCCATGTGCAACCGCATCTGCTTTTAATTTGGCGGCGTGTTCAGCCATATGTAGTGCCTGACTCAGGCGCTCAGCAGATACAGATAAAGGGTAAGTATTATTTTTTAAAATATTGCCATAAATTAAATACCGAATGATACGTTCGTAATAATCTTTGGTGGCGTCGATTGTTATGTGTGATTCCACGCCTAACGTACGGGCATGTTGCTCAATTTTGGCAAGTTCCTCTTTTGAAAATCCACCTGTGTTTACCAAAATGCTGTGTACTTCGTATCCTTTTTCGTCTTTTAGATACTTGACGCAGTAACTGGTATCGAGACCTCCACTAAAACCCAATACAACTTTCTTTGCCATATTAAACGCGTTATTTATCGATTGAATAAATGATGTAAAAAGCCAATGCTTTTCCCGCCACTGCTTTTTTTCAAAAACGGACGTAACAACTTCCATTCTTTGAATCGCAGTAATCGTTCCAACCCATTTTTATTTTCTTCAAAAAAACGTTTGGTCTCTTCGGGCTCATAGTGGTCAGCCGGGTCATAAAGCATAGCAGTACACATGCAGTTTTTCCGTTCCTTACTCATCAAAATATCATAGTTGACACAACTTTTACAACCCGCCCAAAAGTCTTCATCTTGTGTTAATTCAGAGTAGGTGACTGGTTCATAGCCTAATTCACTATTGATTTTCATGACGGCCAGTCCTGTCGTAAGCCCAAATATTTTTGCCTGCGGGTATTTTTCGCGGGAAAGCTCAAAAATTTTCTTTTTGATGGCTCGTGCCACGCCACTTTTCCGAAAGGGTTGCGCCACGATCAATCCGCTATTGGCCACATATTCGCCATGGCCCCACGTTTCGATATAACAAAATCCTACCCAATCATTTGTTGGAGTCAGGGCAATTACGGCTTTTCCTTCTTCCATTTTCTTTGCAACATAGTCTGGCGATCTGCGGGCAATACCCGTACCACGGGCGGCAGCGGAAGTAGCCATTTCCTCAGTAATGATTTCAGCGTAAATGGAGTCGGCGGGTGTGGCCACTCTGACTAAGAATGGAGCATTCAATTTATTTTCGGAATTGAGGGTTGGATCACCAGTCCAAATTAGATTGTCGGGAGTTATTCACTGACAGGGACCAAGGTGAGTGGTTCGTCCTGTCAGCAAAGACGGAGGCGTCTGGTTAAAAAGAAAGTAGTTGCTCTTTTCATTTTTTAAACCGCTCAATGGTTAAGAGGGCAAAACTAAATGAATAATTTAAAATGAGCCCCTTTTTTTCAAAGAGATTTGAAGGCGAAAATGACCTGCCGTTTGTGCAAGTCTGGTGGGGCACTTTTCCACTGTGAGATGGGGCGAGTGGCAATCCACTCATTGGGCCCTGTGAGGTCAGCGGCAATACACAAACGAGTGTTTGGAGATAGGGTTTTTAGCAAGGCGCTCAGTAATGCATTATTGCGGTAAGGTGTTTCAATAAAAAGCTGGGTACAGTTGTCCTTTCTGGATACCTGCTCCCAATCAGCAATTGCTTTTTGACGGGCTTTTTCTTCAATAGGCAAATAGCCGTTAAATCGAAATTGTTGTCCATTCAATCCACTGGCCATGAGGGCTAATAAAATAGAACTGGGTCCAACCAGTGGTTGTATATGGGCTCCCATTTCGTGTGCAATGGCAATTAATTCTTGGCCAGGGTCCGCTACACCGGGACACCCCGCTTCGCTTACAATGCCAATCGTTTTTCCTTCCTTGATGAAGGACCTGAACAGTGTCTCCGTTGATTCCTCTCCCATAGTTGCCCAAGTATAATCATCAATCACAATAGATTTATCCAGCTTTTTAAAATAACGACGAGTGGTACGTTCATTCTCTACAAAAAAAGCCGCACAAGATTTTATTTGTGTCAAAAGATAGGAGGGTAATACAGAAACTCCTTCTTCATGGAGTGGTGCAGGTATTAATAAAATAGTGCTCATGATTCTTTCACTTGACGAACACTTAATGTGGCAGCAATAATTGCATAGGCGGGAGCTAGTAATACTAGAACATGCATGGCAAAAAAGAGCAGCCCATTCCCAATAGCAAGTCCTTTATGATGACTAGAAAATCGAACACTTTCTTCTAACGTCAATTGATGTCGAGCAAAGGAGTAGTCGAGCATGGAAACACCAAAATAGTAGCCCTGCATAATCAAGGCAATCACGGGTGTGATCCATCCGACCAAGGGGATAAAGGCTAATACAATCAAGCCAAAAAAATAAAGTATTTCCTTTCCTGTGTTTTGAATGGCTAATCGCATGGCACGCTTTGCGTCTTTCCAAACATCTTCCCAATTAAAATCATGTTCTTTTCCTTCCAATAGCGCTTCTGTTTTTTCACTTAAAAATGCAAAAGCTGGGGAGCCAATGATCAACAGTAAGTTTTTAAAAAGCGAAAAATAGAATAAGAGCAATACTAGTCGAAGCATCATACCATTCATTACAAATAAAAAACTGAGCCATTCACTTCGTTCGTGTTGTAGCCACTGTTCAATACCAATTTTTTCACTCATCCAGGTTACGGCTTCATTCGATGAAATAAAAAATAAGATGAGACCAGCCACTGAAAATAAAGTGTATAAAATACCTGGCCATAGAATGCCCTTGAGCAGGTGATGCCGCTGTATAAAATGGCGCGCCTCTTGCCAGGATCGGAATGCAATAACTATCTCCTTCAATGCTTGGTATTAATCAACAATCACCTCAGAACTTGGGGCAATTGAGTCGTTTTAGACTTGGGTCTGAAGGTTGTTTGATATAGATTAACGAAATTTCTATACCACCCCTTGAATTGGAAGCTGGTTTCAATAAAGAAGTATTCGCGTCATAACTAGCACCTAATCTAATTCCACTGAATTCTAATCCTACATAAGGGATCACCGCATCATTTAAGCGGTACCAACTACCTAGGTAAATATTAACTGGGTTATCTTCATTTCTATTCACGCTATAGGAGAATGCCGCACCAACAATGGTATTCGTTGCCTTTGCTTGCATACTATGCACGGCGGCCAGGTGAATGTAGTTATAGCCACCTACTGGAATACGTCCTCCTGCTTGTAAGGTTGTACGGGTGTTCAGAATGTATTGTCCACCTTGAAAACTTTCTTTGGGACGGTTTAAATGATACATGGAAGCGCCCAAATAAAAATTATTGTATCCATTGGTAGTTCCACTGTAAAGAAGACCCGCGCTCAAATCAAAATAACCTAAACTTAATTGGCGGCTATCAAAAATTTCGCTGGTTACACCTGTAAACCCTAGGGGAGTCAATTGATCTGCAAAGGTTACTTTGGTGATATCGAGTCGCTTGTTGACAAAAGCTCCTTGAAATCCAACTCCGATTTGATGAAATCCATCTTCATCCAATCCTTTGTGATAGGAGAAGGATGCCCCCGCATAATTGGTGACTAAAATGCCATTGCCGGCAACATCTGTCATACCCAACACACCTACTCCCATATTGTCCGAGGAGATTAATCTGTTTTTAAGTAGGCCAAAATCTACCGAAACTGTTTTGGTGACATATGCATTTTCAATGGTCGGCCATTGATTTCGGTAGTTTCCTGCAACACGTACGGCTCCGTCAAATTTTCCTGTTAAGGCGGGGTTTAAAGTAAGCGGGGAGGCAAAAAACTGGGAGAAATTAGGGTCCTGAGCATTGATAATCAATGCTTGAGCTAGTAAAACAACCAGGATAAATAGTTTATTTCTCATCGGTACTTAAAACGAAAAATTTAGCCAGAGATTGTGCCAATTTGGTTAGCCAATTCAGGCGAACAGGCAAGTTACGATTTTTTGGAAGAAATTAGTGCTGGATTTTGGTGCCGAAAGCTAAATCCCCGGCATCTCCCAACCCTGGTACGATGTAGCTTTTGGCGGTCAACTCCTCGTCAATATCCCCGCACCAGATATGTGCATGCGGAGCGAGTCGTTGTACATATTCTATTCCGGCTGTGCAAGCAATGGCAACTACTAAGTGTACAGCAGTAGGTTTTCCTTGATTTTCCAATTGTTGGATCGTTTTAACCAATGAAGCACCTGTTGCTAACATGGGGTCAGCAATAATTAGCACGCGGTCGGTCAAATCGGGGCAAGAAACATACTCTAAACTAATTTCAAAACTTCCGTCTTTATGGTGTTTCCTGTAGGCACTGATGAATGCATTATCCGCTTTGTCAAAATAATTTAAAAGGCCCTGATGCAAGGGAAGACCTGCGCGTAATATAGTTGCTAATACAGGTTGTGATTGTAAAACAGCATGTGTAGCTATTCCTAAAGGGGTTTGTACTTCTTTGGTTTGACTTGGCAACACCTTACTAATCTCATAGGCGGCTACTTCTCCAATGCGTTCTAGGTTTCTGCGAAATCGCATTCGATCATTTTGAATAGAGACATCGCGGATTTCACTAATCCAATTGCTGAGCAAGGAATGTTCTTTACAAAGATTGACTACCATGAGGTGTATTTCGGGTGAACGCTTACTTTTACTACTCGAATTTAATTTGTTTTTATGGTTTATCATGCATTAGGTTTAATGAGTGGCAGTTCACTCGATGGACTAGACATAGTTTTTGCTCATTTTCATGAGCAAGGGGGGGAGTGGAGTTTTCAAATTGAAAAAGCGTCCTGTTATGCCTATGATGAAAGTTGGGAAAAAAGACTGCGTGCGGCCCCCTCACTATCTGCTTTTGATTACTGTCAATTGCATGTTGACTATGGACATTATTTGGGAAAACAAGTGAATCGCTTTATTGAAGAAAATAATTTTCAATTTCAAGTTGGATTAATTGGCAGTCATGGGCATACCGTTTTTCACTCTCCTTCTTCTGGGATGACTGCACAAATTGGTGATGGCGCTGCGTTGGCAGCGGAAACAGGTTTGCCTGTGGTCAATGATTTACGTGCAATGGATTTGGCTTTGGGTGGTCAGGGTGCTCCCATTGTGCCAATGGGAGAGCGTGCATTATTTTCGGATTATTCATTGTTATTGAATATTGGCGGCATTGCCAATATTACGCGTAGTGGGAGTAATTATATCGCTTTTGATATTTGCCCAGCTAATCGGGTATTGAATTTGTTGGCTGCTAGGCTGGGTAAATCCTATGATGAAAATGGATCGATTGCTGCAACGGGAAAGGTAGTACCCGCGTTGCTTTCACAATTGAGTGCGCACCCTTTTTATAGTCAAGCCTATCCTAAATCGCTAGCCAATGAAATGGGAACGGAAGAACATTTTCCGCTCTTACTGAGTAGTGGAAACTCCATTGAAGATTTATTAGCAACGTATACATCTCATATGGCCATACAAATTGCACAGCAAGCACGTGCATTGGTTGCAGACCAACCAGAAGTCACGCATAAAATGCTTGTTACTGGTGGAGGAGCATTGAATCAACATTTACTGTCTCTGATTCAAGAACAGCTTTCGAATACAACTATCGAAGTGGTCCAACCTGATTC
>CAYFLE010000084.1:0-4654 GCA_964343645.1 uncultured Chitinophaga sp.
GCCTACTGCTTTTCAGGACTTGTCATTTAATTGTTCTTTTCCTACCAAGCGAGTAGGCAAGTTTGGTTTTTTTGGTTTAGGTGGGAAAAGTCAGCAAACGGATCCTGCATTTGCTGATTCTGTTCGGTGGACTTCACTTGTGGCTAATCGAAGTGGTAATATAGACCAGAGTAATACAGGTGTAGTAGGGCTTTCGCATGAATTAACAGTACGCAAAAAACTTTTATGGCAACAAGTTTTATCGCTAAATGCATTTAAATATCGAGAAGATGATTTTAACTATGCCGTTATCAATGGACCTTTAATTTATACGCGTAAAAATGCATTTTCAGAGCATGACATCAATTTTAAATCTACCGTTACGTATAAACTAAATCCAAAACATTTAGTGAAGTTTGGTATTTACGGGAGTTTAAAAAAATTCAATCTGCAACAGCGAGAAAGTGTTAGTTCCGTATTGAGAGATAAAGTACGTGTAACGGGAACAACTCAATTGCTAAATTATTTTTGGCAGTGGAAGTGGTCGCCGGTAGATCGATTGCAAGTCATGACAGGATTTCATGGGCAGTGGTTATCGTTAAATAAGTCGTCATCCTTTGAACCAAGAATTGGTTTACGTTATCAAACAGCCCCTGGACAATTTTTGACTGGTGGAGTAGGTTGGCATTCTCAACTGCAACCATTAGGAAATTATTATGCGCGCATTCGTTCTGGAAATGATACTATACAGCCCAATTTATCGTTGGGTTTTAGTAAAGCCAATCATATTGTAATTGGCTACTCTATCCAATTTGCTCCCAATTGGAATTTGAAGACCGAACTATATTATCAATGGTTGTATCATATTCCCGTTACTGCTGGCTCAAAAACATCTTATAGTGTATTAAATCTCGAAGATGATTACGCGATTACTCCACTTGCTAATACGGGGGCAGGAAAAAATAGTGGTATAGAAGTGACCTTGGAAAGATGGTGGAACGATCAGTTTTATTTGTTAAGCACCCTAAGTTTATATAATTCAACATATAGGGGTTCAGATGGAATATGGAGGAGTACTCGATTTAATGCAAACCGATCAATTACTTTAGCAACAGGAAAGGAATGGAAGCTAAAAACCAGAAAGCCCACTACTTTTAGTATTGATTTAAAAGTACTAAATACAGGAGGCCAACGTGTTACGCCTATAAATATACCGGTATCATTTTCGCAAGGGCAAACAGTTTTATATACGAATCGTATTTATGAAGAAAAGTTAGCTGATTTTTTCAGAGTGGATGCGCAATTTGAATGGCGCATCCAATATAGAAAACATACGATTGGAGTAATTGGTGGGGTGCAAAATTTATTGAATAGAAAAAATGCCTACAACCATTTTTATAATGCCCAAACAAAAAAAGTTGACTACAGTACGTTACAGGGTATTATTCCAGTTCTTGGTTGTAAAATAGACTGGTGATTATTTATTTACGAATGCAGTAATGCCTTCCACCAATCGATCTAATTCATCAGTTGTGGTATATACATTTGGGGTAATACGAACTCCCTTAATATTTTCCCATTCGATGGCAACGGTATGAATTTTGTATTTATCCAATAGAAATGAATCCAATTCTCCTGGTTTTCTTCCTTCTACTGCCACATTACCCACCGCACAAGCCCATTTTGCATCTAAGGAGGTATTTAGTTTGACCCCCGGAAGTGCTTTTACTTTTTCCATCCAATAATTTTTTAGATAATGCAATCGTTTCATTTTTCTTTCGATGCCAATCATTTGATGGAAGTCAACTGCTTTACTGATTGCTTGTTCAATAAAAAAGGGGCGAGTACCCAGCGCTTCAAATTTTCTGATATTATCGTCTTGCGCATTGGGTGCGGCAAAGAGTGGGTATAGATTTTTGATTCGTTCCTTTTTTACATAGAGCAGGCCTGACCCAATAGGCGCATAGAGCCACTTGTGTAAACTGGTCGCAAAATAATCGGCACCTAACTCCGGAATTTTAAAATCAAAATGAGCAAAACTATGTGCGCCATCTACGACTACCTGAATACCTCTTTTATGCGCTTCATCCGCAATTTTTCGAACAGGAATAATTTGCCCATTCCAATTAATCACATGTGTAATATGCACCACTTTAGTTTTTTCAGTAAATGCATTCACATACTGTTGCACTAAATAATTTTCATCTTCACTGGGTAATTCCAGATTAATCCAAACCATTTTAATGCCGTCTCTTAATTCCCGCTGCTTATATGCATTAACCATATTAGGGTAGTCTTGCTTAGCAGCTACTACTTCATCTCCCTTTTGTAAGGTCAACCCAAAAATTACTGTTTCTAATCCTTCTGATGAATTTCGATTAATGGCAATTTCTTCTTTGCTGCATCCTGCTACCTCAGCCAGTTTAGTACGTAAGGGTTCGCGACCTTGATCTAGGATACGCCACATGTAATAAGAGGGTGCTTCGTTGGAATAATCGTAATATCTTTTCATCGCTTCCTGTACAGAACGAGGGGCCGGGCTTACTCCGCCATTATTCAGGTTAATAATGCCAGGCGATACCGTAAATGACTGTTGTATATAATACCAAAAATCTTCCTCTGTCGCTAATTCACTCGCAGATAGATGCTGCACTTGATCGAACGCCTTTTGTAAATGATTACCCCAGGCTTTTGCTGCGAATACGCCAAATAAATTAGTTGCTGAAAGGAATCCAGCCTTTCTTAAAAATCCTCTACGGGAATTATTTTTCATATTTTTTATTTAGACGTGAGATAAATCTCATCTATCAACGCAGCTAACTGTTTGTCTTTATCCGTTATACTATTTCCGGCATCATGGGTGCTCAACCATATTTCAACCACATTCCACACATTTGTCCATGTGGGATGATGGTTACTTTTTTCTGCCGCAAGCGCCACGCGGCTCATAAATCCAAAGGCAGCATTGAAGTCTTGAAAGACAAACTTTTGGTACAACTGATTATTTACTTCTTGCCACATAAGTTTAGTAATAATATCCAAAGATGATATTCATTTCATCCTGGCTTGTCAAGCCAAAAGCAATCGCAACTGAGCTAGGATTGTAGTAGGTTACCTCTGATGTCAAGCCTTCACCTGGTTGCAATACTATGGGGGTTGTATAGGATTGTACTAATGGGTGCTCCCAATTGGTATTGGTGTATACGATTTCACCATTACGTGGTCCCCCGTAAATCTTGATGACGAATTTCTCTCCTAGTTTATGAAAATGTGAGGTAAGCATGACTACGCGTGTAGTAGTAGAGAATGTAAAATTTTTAGTAAACGTGCGTCGCGTTACTGGAGGAATATAGATATCTAGATTATTTAGATCAAGCATTTTTACTTCGTTCTGAACAGACGATTTAGGAACTGTATAAAAGTTGACATAGTTTCTTCCCTGTAAAATCAGATTGGTTAAATTGAAGTAGTGTGCATTTAAATCGATGGGCATATTGGGTTTAAATCGAATAGCTGTTCCAGCAGGCAATGTCACATCCGTATTTACATCCGTACCTCCACCCAAGAAAATGTGATTTTGCATTTCAAGAACCGTAGTTTGGTTTAATAATCCGGTTGCAGGATCTCTGAGATCACGAACTGAGTTTAATGCAGGAAGTACTAATTCATTTCGGAATGAGTAGGCTACAAAGTGATGACTATTGGCAGCTCCTCGTAATTGAATCCGATTTACAAACACTGTGTCCGTGTTGGGCGTATTTCTGCGGACAAATATTTCTCTTTCAAAATTTTTGGGTAAATCAAATGGGTCAATGGTTAACTGAAAGCCTGTACCTGTAGCGGGGGGTGCTAATGGCTCAACTGTTACTTGGCAAGCACTGCTATCTTTTAATATGGCATCATCAACGGAAGCGCTTGTTTTGCTCGCACCTGCCATAATCCATCTTTTTATAAACTCTACCTGGCCACGGGTTAACACCTTGCCGCCCAACGGCATTGTTGCGCCAATATTTCCACTATGATGCCCAGTTTCACAAGTGATTTTATGATATAAAAAACTTTTATCTACTTCACCTGGCTTAACTAATACCCATCCGTTAGTCACCGCACTTGCATTTTGTGGGACTTTATTAATTAACGCATCATAGCTATTTCCAAGTGATAATAGTAGTTTATGTTGTGCGTAGCTGGCATCCCCTGTTGAAGAGTGACAGCCGGCATTGGCACAATTGGGTGTCAGAATTTCATCTTGAATAATTTCAAAGTCTGGGCGTCCTTGTTCTTTTTTACAGCTGCTGATGAATAAGATACTTATAAAAAAAATGAACCAGGTTCTGGATAGTGTGTTTATCGCTTTCATGCCAAGTGACTTAATTATTTTTTGATTTTACAATTTCAAAATAGGTGACTTTAAATCGGTCTCCCTCAATGGCTCCTTGTACTTTTGCTTTTTTTACTGCATTACAAAATCCATCATCTGCATGTGCGTCGCCATGCTCATCAATAGAAGTGCCATCCACGAAGTAAAATTTGCCATCCAATTTTATTGCTAATGGGCATCCTTGGGCCTTCATCTTAAAATTACAGGTGCCGCAACTTGCCAATACTTCATAGGTTTTTTTAGTGGGGTCTAGTTGGGGTGTTTTTGGTTTTTCCTGTGCTTGAACGGTAAATC
>CAYFLE010000084.1:4664-6659 GCA_964343645.1 uncultured Chitinophaga sp.
GTTTTACTTTTATCTCTGACAAGTGTGCGTAAAGACTTAAAATATTTCCGTTTCTAATTCCAACGGTATTTCCCATCCCTTTATGATTCTCACATCTAACTACGATACCTTTAAAAGAAGCGAAAATATCAGTTCCCTCTGGTAAATCAAAATCTACTCCAGGGTGTTTATTATCAAAAAGAGTATAAAAATTAATAATTGTTTCATTATTTAAAAATAAGAACTTTAGAGAACTTACCAGTAATAGAAATATGTCAAAAACTAACAGTTCAACCGCGAAGGTTAAAGATGATTTAATCGGGACATTAAAAGCTCGTTTTCAAAAACATATGTACCGTCATCCAGCAATGGAATGGGGGGTGGTCGAAAAAAAATTAGCAGGTAATAAAAAAGTGTACGCAACGATACAGGAAATGGAAGACACTGGCGGTGAACCTGATGTAGTTTCAAAATTGGGGAAGGCCAATGAAATCTATTTTGTTGATTGTGCACCTGAAAGTCCTACTGGTCGAAGAAGTTTATGTTACGATAAAGAAGCGTGGACTTCTAGAAAAGAGAATCGACCAGCTGGGAACTGTATGGATTTGGCTGTAAAAATGGGCGTAACCATTTTATCGGAGGAACAATATCGGGTTTTGCAAGCAATAGAAACACTCGATCAAAAAACATCTAGTTGGGTACTTACTCCTGCCGCTATTCGCCAGAGGGGTGGGGCCTTATTTTGCGATTACCGATATGGTCAAACATTTATTTATCATAACGGAGCCTCCTCTTACTATGCAGCCAGAGGATTTAGAGGTTTTGTTCTCTTGCAGTAACTAGTATTTATTTTTCTACTTCTATTAGCGATTCTTGGATAGAGTAGGCTTTAATAGATTGGATTCGAAGTGGTTCTTTTTGCTCTGTGACTCTCAGTATTATTTTCTTTATAGTTTGGGATGGAAAGGTCAAAATACGTTTGTGACCAATCGTAGTCCCATTAATTGTATACACTAATTCGTTTTTCTCATTGTATAAGGATAAATCGAATTGACTACAAAATTGTCCGTTGCTAATATCTTCTTCTAGTACAATACAATTTATCGATTCGCTTTTTTTAAAGTTGATGTGAATATGCTCGCAACCGTTATTGATTGTTATGGGGTATTTAGCGGTTGTGGTTTTATTTCCATTCACCACTTTATGGGATGCTTGCGTTGTTCGGTTATTACTGAAGTTGGTTTGTAGTAATTTATTAAAGTTTACTAGTGATGCAGAGTCATAGGGAGTGATCAATCCATTATTATCGGGGGGAATATTCAATAAAAGATTGGCACCTCTCCCGACACTTTTTAAATACAATTGGAATAAAGCTACTGGTGACTTGACTTTAGTGTTTTCACTCGCGCGCCAAAACCAACCCGGACGTATACTTACATCACACTCGGCGGGTATCCAATGACTGCCATATTTATTGCCACTTCCTAAGGTATCTGTTTTCGGGCCCTTTTCTCCTGGTTCAAACCCTTCAATGTTTAACAAATTCCAGTTGGTTTTACCCGCATATCCTTTTTCATTTCCTACCCAACGTATATGTGGGCCCACGTCACTAAATATGACTGTTTCTGGAGATAAACTTTTTATTGTGCTTCTAAATAAATTCCAATCATATACTTGTCGTTTTCCATTTGGGCCTTCGCCATTCGCGCCATCCCACCATAATTCACCAATGGGGCCATATTGCTGAAAAATTTCTTTTAGCATGTTTGCAAAAACTTGGTTGTAAGCATCCGTTCCATACGAAGGATGATTTCTGTCCCAAGGAGAGAGATAAACTCCAAATAGAAGTCCATATTCTTTGCAAGCGCTTGATAACTCTTTTAACACATCTCCTTGCCCGTTTTTCCATGGACTTTCCCGAACAGTATGCGTCGAAAATTGGCTGGGCCATAGACAAAATCCGTCGTGATGTTTAGCCGTAATAATAATTCCTTTTGCGCCAGACTGTTTTGCTAG